>DATKXQ010000307.1:0-6255 GCA_035528975.1 bacterium | reverse complement strand
AATTCCTGGAGGGGCGTACGCAGACGTTCTCCCAACTAACGGTAATCGAGGCGCTGGTATTGCGGATAAAAGTCCCGGCAGGGAGCCGGCTGGTAACGCCGTTCATCGGCATCGGAGGGGGTATCGCGGTGGTCCCGAGTTCGGTGGGGATGCTGGAAGAATACGTGCAGCCGGGCGAAGAGGGTTATTATGAAGATTCGGTCACTTCCTTCGGCGCCGCGTATACGGTTCCCTTCGGCCTGGAGGTAACGCTGTCGCCGTCGAGCACCATATATTGGCGCTTCGGCCCGCTGGCGCCGGTGGGCAAGGTAACGTACGAATACCAGACCGCCCCCAACCTCCGCGAGCGCGTCGAGTCGTCGGTGCCGAACTCCTTTTTGGTTATGTTCGGCTACCGGTGGGGGCAATAAACCGCTCCCCCCGGCGGAAAACCTGAACCCGCGGGACGTCCAGGGCTGGGCAAACACGCCGGCCACCAACTACGGCCTGGTCCTCAAGAAAAACCCGGAATCGGGTAACTTGCCCCGCTGCTACCCGTACTTGAGAGAGAGCGGTAGGGGCGTCCAACTCATCGTCACGTACACGCCCTCGGCGGTCGCGCCGGAATCCCTCGGCAAGGTCAAGGCGTTGTTCAAGTAATAACGCCGAAATATTCGCAAGAAAAGGGCCTTCGGGCCCTTTTTCTTTTGCGCGGGCGCCTACGGCGAGCCGACGTCTTAAACGAAAGCGGCCCCCCGGAGCTCTAAAACGGTGGAAAGAACTTTCCCGAGGCCCACGCATCTGCTATATTATAATTATCGGAACCGTCCGCAGGAGGCGCTATGCGCAATTTCTTGGCCGTAGCCGTAGCCGTCGGCTTAGTCGTTATGGTCGGCGGTTGCGAAAAGATAAAAACGTTATCGGGCAAAGATACGGAATCGGCGCCCGACTCCGTAACCGCGCCGGCGTCCGCCGAGCCGGCGAAAAAAGCGTTCCGCGCGCCCACCAAGGAAGAATACTACCGCATGCTCCGCGAAGGCTATAAGCCGCCCCGCCGCTCGGTGCGGGCCGGCGGTCCCGGCTACTCCGGCGCCGGCGCCGCTCCCGGCGAACGCCGCGAGATTTCCGAAAAAGAGGGCGAGGCGCTGAAGATCAAGTTCGGCGAAGGGCGGAAATACGCCGCGTCGGGCCGGGGCGAGGAACCGGAGGTCCCGTCCTATATCGACGAAGACGAGGACGGCACCAACCCGCCGCGCGAATTCGAAGGCCACGATCGCTAGCCGTCTTCCCCGGCGGTCGTATTCCAATTCAGGTCTTGAGTCACGTTTTCTGTAGCGGCGGCTTGCCCGGTTATGATATAAAAAACCGTGCCGCCGCGTTTGTTGATAATCGCCGAGGGCGAGGCGCGAGCCGAGGTCGAGGGAAAGGCCGCGGCCCTCGACCTTTTCGACGGACCTCTCTTCGCTTTGGCCCGAAGCCTGAGGGCCCGGGGCGCCTGGCCCGGGGACGTAGGTCTTTACGTACTGACGTCGGAACACGGCCTTGTCCCCGCCGACCAACGCGTCGCGCCGTCGGACCGGCGTATGACGCCGGCTCGAGCCGCCGAAGCCATCTACGAGAACTTCGGCCGCCTGGCGGCCGCGCTCGCCGCGCAGCGGCCGACGGCAGTAATGCTCGCCTTACCGGATGTTTATCGGCGGGCTTTGTTCCGAAAGGACACGCCGTACGTCCAGGGCGTGCCGGTGGATTATTTAGACCCCGAGGGAAAAAACGCGGCCGACCGGATTATCGCGTGGCTCAGAAGCGCGTAACAGATTAATACCGCCCCTTATGGATTTTAAAAAGTTCGTCCCCTACGCCGGCGCCGTTCTGGCGGCCGGTTTCATATACGGGTTCTCCGAAGGGATCCTATCGCTATTCGCGAAACCGAGCGGCGCGTCGCCGGCCGCGAATCTGGCCTTGTCGCTCGCGCACCGCTGCTTATTCTATACTATTGCAACCGCGCTGGTCGGCGCCCTCGTATGGCTGGCCGCGGCGGCCCTGGCCGCGATACGAAAGAAACAGGGCCCCTCGCCGGCGCGGGCGGCCGCGGCCGCGATGTTCGCGTGTGTACTGACGAGCGATATCTTCTGGACCGTCGTCGCCCTCCTGAATCCCAAAAAGATCGTCCTCTTCGGGTACAAATTCAACGTCTGGCAACCGGCCGGCTTCGCGGCGGTCTTTCTGGGGCCGCTGATAATTCTATTATTCCTCGCCACGTTCGCGCTCTACAAGGTTTTCGGTAGAATAAAAAAGCCCCGCGGGATGATGACGGCCGGCGGCGGCGCGGCCGCGGTCGGATGGTTGATATTGGCCGCCCTGCTCGTGGTGCAGGACGTGCGGAAACCCGCACCCGCGGCCGACTACCCCGACGTCTTCCTGATAACCCTCGACGCCTGGCGCGCCGACGCCTTCGGGCCGCGGGAAAACGGTACCACGCTCACTCCCAACATAGACCGCTTCGCCGAAGACGCCTACGTCTTCCGGCAAGCGCGGTCGCAGTCCTCCTGGACGCTGCCGTCGTTCGCGACGATATTCACGTCGCAGTATCCGGCGGTTCACGGCGCCGCGGCCTTAAGGCCGCTGGGCACGAGTCAACCGACGCTGGCCGAAGTCCTCGCGTCGCGAGGTTACGACCCGCGGGCCGTCGTAGCCAACGAGCTCTGCCTGCCGACCACCGGCGTCCCGCGCGGCTTCGACGATTACCGGTATTGGAATATGGTAGGATGGCTCAAGGCCCTCGGCTTCTACGACACCAACCTCTTTTACCCCGCCTTTCGAAAAAGCCGGGAGGAAAAATCGGCCTCCCGCATAACGACCGTCCTGACCGAAGCCACGCTTGCCGGCGTCGAGCGCCGGCGAGGCCGCCCCTTTTTCCTCTGGCTCCATTATCTCGACCCGCACGGGCCGTACTGGCCGCCTCCCGCATACGCCGACGCCGTCGCCCGAAGGCCGCTCGACGGCAAATGGATGCCGCGGGCCGAAAGGGGCGTTATCCTACATGCGCGCTACGAGGCGGAAGTCCGGTACGTCGACGACGAGCTCGGCCGCATTTTGCGGATACTCGAGCGGCGCCCGAATACCATAGTGATAATCAGCAGCGACCACGGCGAGGAGTTCCTGGAACACGGCGGCTTCGACCACGGCCATACCGTTTACGAGGAACTGCTGCGGGTGCCGCTGATAATGAAATTCCCCGCGCGCGGGTCGGGAGACGTAGAAACGCCGGTCTCCACTATCGACGTCGCGCCCACCGTCCTCGACTACCTCGGCATCGACGCGCCGCCCTCCATGCAAGGCCGCAGCCTCTGGCCCATCGTCTACGACACCGAAGATGAGCGTCCGTCTTTCGCCGGGCCGACGCAACTCAAAGGCAGCTCGAAGGAGGCGGTATATTACAAGGACCGAAAATTCATATACGACTATCGATACCGCGAGGCCGGGGTATGGTACGATTTGGAAGCCGACCCCGGGGAACACCGGCCTTGCTCTCCCGCCGACGCCGACGGCGTCGAGCTCTGGGCCCTTCTAACCGCCTGGCGCGAGGCCAACCGGGAATTCCGGCAGTATTATTGGGCCGCCGAAGACGCCGGCGCCATAAACGACGCTATGAGAGCCATGGGGTACGTCAAATAGCGTCCCGGCGGCCCTTGGGCCGTTGGCTACCCAAAGACCCCGATTCTCGACGCGGCGGCCGTACGGGCGCCTTTATTATTTTCCCGTACCGGCCGCCGAAACGCCAATGCCATAACGTCGCCGCGCCGCCCCCCCTCGACCCGGCCTTCACCCCGCGCGGAAGTTAAACTTCCCTAGTACCGGCCATTATGGTAAAATTGCAGTAACGTCCGCAAAATGTACGTACAAATCCTTAGGTGAAGGCTTTATGTATATGAAAAAAATAACGATATTGGGCGCGATGGCCGTCGCCCTCACGTTGTCGGCGGCGCACGGCGCCGAGGGGTATCTTGTACGCGTACACTACGACGGCGCGCCAGCCCGCCTGGCCGACACGTCCTTCGTCCCCTACGCGGTTTACGACGAATACGCCGTCGGCGAAGTGAGCGTCGGCTACGCCTCGCATCTGGCCGCGCGGGGGTTTCGCTTCGACGTAATCGCCGAGGACCCGTCGCGCGCGAATATTTGGGAAGTATATTTGCCGGCGACGGCGCTGCCGGCGGCGGCCGCAGTACTGTTGACGCTGAGCCCTTCCCACTACGTCGTCGCGACTCCCGCCGACGTCGATATTAAGGAGGGCGACCGGGCGAGACGGCTCGCGCCCATCGCGGTCGACTTCGAGGCGTTCGCCCGCGCGAGGCCCTCGGTCACCTTCGCTCCGCAGAACGGCGTCGCCGACGTCGTGGCCGGGGTGAACCGCAACCGCTACGCCCGGACGGTGACCGATCTCGTCGCGTTCGAAACCCGTTACTCCTTCAGCCGAAAATGTAAATACGCCGCCGACTACGTCGAAGACGCGTTCGCGGCCGCCGGCTACGACGTCGAGAGGGACCGCTACTTCGGCCCCTCCATGAGAGAAGTGGCCGCGGCCAACGCGAACGTCGCCTGGGCCGCCGGGGACCTGGGCCTGGTCGCCAAGACCACCAACGGCGGCCGACGGTGGGAAATCGTGGGGCAAGTCGGCGACGAAAATTTAACGTCGATGGCGTGCGCTTCCGCCGACGTCGCCTGGCTCGGGGCCGAACACGGTTGGTTGTGGTTCACGGAGAACGGCGGCAGTACGTGGGCCTCCCGCGAGATAGGCCGGGGAGACGTCAACGATATATATTTCCTGGGCCGGAACCGCGGGTGGGCCGTGACCTCGGCCGGCGAAGTCCTCCGGACCGCTAACGGCGGCGATACGTGGGAGAAAACCGCCGACCTGGACGAGTGGCTGCGCGGCGTCGCCTTCACCGACGGCCAAAACGGCGTCGTATGCGGCTCGTACGGCTACCTCGCCCGAACGACCGACGGCGGGGCAAACTGGACGAGGGCAAGCTCCGCGTCGGACTTCCGCCTCGAGGCCGTCGCCTACCGGACGGCGACGGAGGCCTACGCCGTCGGCGAGGGGGGCGCGGCCCTTCGTTCCACGGACGGCGGCGGCAGCTGGGCGCAGCTGGATTTGAAAACCGAAAAGTACCTGTACGATTGTACGTTCAAAGACTCGGCCGGGATAATCGTCGGCTCGGTGGGCCGGGTTTGGACTTCCTCGGAGAGCGGAGGTTGGATGGAACGCGCGGCGCCCAAGGCCGTATTGTGGTCGGTGGCCATGGGTTCGGCGGACGTCGTATGGTGCGGGGCGTCCGGCGGGGCGCTGTTCTACAGCCCGGACGGCGGCTCGAGCTGGACGGACCAGGCGGCCAACGCGGACCCCGACTCCATTTTCGTATGGGACAACGTGTGGGCGAGGAAGCGGGGCCGCGGCGGCGCGCCGGGAACGGTCCTCGTGTGCGCCCATTACGATTCGATATCGGAATTGTCAAAACTCGAAACGCCGGACGCTAAGGCGCCCGGCGCCGACGACAACGCCACCGGCGTAGCGGCGGTACTCGAGTTCGCCCGCGCGAGCGACGGCCACGACTATCGCCGCGACGTGATCTTCGTGTGCTACTCGGGAGAGGAGGAGGGCCTGCACGGGTCCTCCCATTTCGCGGGAAAAATGGCTTCCGCGAACGAGCCGCTGCTGGCCGTACTCAATATGGATATGCTCGGCTACGCCGATAAAATTCCCGAAGACGCCGACGTCGTAACCAACATCCCCAGCCTCTGGATCTACGAATATATGCGCCGCGCCAGCAGCACGTATACCACGCTCGGCGTCGACGTAAAGGTAGACGGGTTGATGCGGCGCAGCGACCACGCGCCATACTGGGCTCTCGGCTACTCCTCGGTACTGATTATCGAGGATTGGCCGATAGTGTACGAACACGCCAATACGAGCAAAGATACGTTGGACAAAATCAACTTCGACGTCGCGACGCTGATGACCAGGGGCGTCGTCGCCGCCGCGGCCTCGCTCGCCTCGCCCACGTCGATGCCGGTCGTGAGTTCGCTCGACGCCGTCGAAGTCTACCCCAACCCGTACAAGTTCGCCGTACACGGCGGCCGCGTATTCTTCGCCAACCTTCCGGCCGACTCCCGCATCAAGCTCTACAACGTCGCCGGCGAATTTATAACGGAGGGCGGCAACGGCCCGGAACCGCTGTGGCCGCTCGAGCTGGAGTCCAAGGTTAAACCGATAAA
>DATKXQ010000306.1:0-8005 GCA_035528975.1 bacterium | reverse complement strand
GAAATAATATGTATGGTGTATAGTCGCAACGTTTACGAAACATCGTATCAGTTGTTGTTATATATGGTTATTGCTCGACGGCGGAGTCGAAAAGGCAGAGTTTTTAACTTGAATTAAAGGTAGAAATGTGTAATTATATTATGGGTAAAAGGTGAGCCAAACTTAAAGAACGGGGAGGTAAGGATAATGCCGGATGAGAGGAATGGCGCGGGCGATGGAAGTCCCGATGGGCGGACGCAGAGTGGTACGAGCGCGGACCGCTTTTTTTATTTACGGGTAGTACTGTCTTTCGTTGTTTTTGTTTTAGTAATTATTGCGATCGTCGTTGTCGCACAATTCGTAATCGACCCAAATACGTTGATTCTCGGAACCGCGCCTTTGTATTTAACTTTGTGGGGAATATTCGGAAGTATTACGGCAGTACTTTACTCTATCTACCGGAAATTTAACCGAAAGGAGTTCGGGTGGGATCACTTTATTAAGGCTTTTTTCCGAGTTATACTGGGCGGGTTTTTCGCGACGATATCCTTTTTCGTAATCGTTGTTGCATTGAAGGTGGTTCCGTGGGGAGTCGGCGATGCCGTGTCCGAAGCGGTCGCGAAATCGGGTAAATACGAGGAGTACCGGGCGGCGTTAACGGCGGAGAAGAAAGCGGAAACCGAGTACGCTGGTGCGAAGGCGGAACTCGAAGCCGCAAGGATTGAAGGCGGCCCGCCGGATGTCGAAAGCCCGCCGGTAGAGGGCGACGCGATACGGACTTTGGAAGAAAGGGAGAAGATCGCGGCGAAAACGCTTTTAAAAACGCAAACCGACCTGGCAACTTATGCCGGTACTTTCAAAAGCGCGGAACTTAAAACGGATAGAGACGCGGTGGCCCGCGATGTTAGGAAGCTCGAAGCACGAAAGGCAGAAAACACCTCCGGCATTTTAAAATGGGCGGCACTTTTCGAATCTGCGGAAGGTCCGTCTCGAAAAGGGGACGAGGGCGTAGCCGCGGAATTGGAATCCAAAAGGCTTAGGGTAATCGAATTGGATACCGCGATAAAAGAATTGGAGGTTGCGAAGTCCGCGGGCGGCGAAGAGGGGGAACCAATACCGCGATCAGACGTTAAGAAAACTCCGGGAAAAGGAAAGCCGGAAGGCTTTGGCATCCGAGAGATGCCCATATCTAAGAGCGGCCTCAAAGTATACCCCCGTCGAGAAACGGAAACCGGGGGTATCGCGATGGACGACGAACTAACGCGGCTTAGATGCGAAAGGGAAATGCTCGAAGGCGAGATCCTAATTATTGCTACGGAAAGCGCTCCTACTAAGGTAGCAGAGGCCGAGATTACTACACTCCAGGAGAATAAAAGTGAGGTCGACGAAAAGCTAACGGTTGCGGAATCCGAAATACGTAACAAGGAAGAAGCGATAAACGAAGCGTTGTGTCGCGAGGAAGAGGGGAATCAATACCCGCCATGGAAGAATCCGCTATTAGTATTGATCGCGATAATAGCGGGCTTTTTTATCGATTCCGTGCCGCGTAAACTCGAAATGTTACGCGACAAGTATTTAGGGAAGAACGGTTCGAGTTAAATGCGTCCGAAGTCGGTAGCGCGCTTGATTCTACGTCCGTAGCAAACGGAATTTCCGTAATATTACGAACCGCCCTTTCCGGGCGGTTTTATAAAATCGTCCGATGCGCCGCTTTCGCGACTACTCCATCGCGCAGGAGCCGAAGGTGAAGGCGAAGGCCGAGGCGCCCGGCCCCTTCGGGTGCAGCGAGAGCTCGCCGTCGCCGTATTCGGCAGCGCCGAGCAAGCGATACATTTTCCCCACCGATACGGCCACGTAGGAATTCCCCTCCGCGTCGAACGCGACGTCGGCGCCGGCCTCCTCTTCCGCGAGAGGCCGGCCGTCGCGCCTAACGTCGAGGCGGACGGTTTCCCCCGGCGCCGCGCTCATGACGGCGTTTATCTCGTTGGCGCTGAAGGGCAGGAGCATATAGGCGTCGGCGCCGCCGCCCCCGACGAAGGTCGCTTGTTCCGCGCTCACGCGCCAGCTCCCGTTGAGGTAGAGGCGGCCTTCGGCGTGGGGGCCGTCGTCGACGTACGCGCGCGCCTCGTCGCCGGCGACGCTCGCGGCGTTGCCGTAGCGGCCTCGCGCGTAGCCGCAGTAGAGCTCGGGCGTCCGCGGGTAGCAGCGGGCCCCCGGGCCGTCCTCAGGCCGGACCGGCGCCATGACCGGCGGCAGCTCGGCGTCCGGGTGCTCCTCGCGAACGAGCTTTTGCAGTAGCTCCTCGGTCTCGGCGTAACCGCCCTCGCCGGCGTGGTCGTATATTATCGTGCCGGCGCGGTTTACGATATACTTACGAGGCCAGTAGCTGTTGGCGTACGCGCGCCAGACGTCGTAGTCGCTGTCGAGGACGACCGGATACTCGATGCCGAATTCTCCCACGGCCCGGGCGACGTTGGCGCGGTCCTTCCCGAATTCGAACTCGGGCGTGTGGACGCCGACGATGACGACGCCGTAGTCGGCGTAGCGCCGGTGCCACTCGGTAACGTAGGGCAGCGTCCGGATGCAGTTGATGCACGTATATTCCCAGAAATCGATGACGACCACTTTGCCGCGGAGTTCCTTCATGGTGAGCGGCGGCGAGTTGAGCCACCGCTCCGCCCCGTAGACGGGGAACTCGGGCGCGTATACGGCCGCGGATTTACCGGCTAGCATGTCGCCCCCTTTGCAGGCGCCTACGCCCCAGAGCAAGGCCAGCGCTATAAATATTTTCCGCATAATCTCTAGTTGTTATTATATTATATATGATGGCGAACATCAAGTATGGGAGAGGGTAATTCGCCGTCGAGCGAAGTTATTTTTTCGTTCGCAAGGCCGGTTTTTATATTAAGGTATGCAGGGTCTGGTAATGCGGATACTGCTGACGGGTGCCACGGGGTACATAGGCCGGCGGCTCAAGGAACGGCTTTTGGCCGAGCCGGATGTCGAGTTGCGCCTTTTCGTGCGCAACGCCCGCAAGGTGCGCGACGAGGTCCGCGGTCGCGTTGAGATATTCGAGGGCGACACTTTTCACCCGGAGGCCCTCGCCGCGGCGCTGGCGGCCGTCGACGTCGCGTACTACCTCATACATTCGATGGGCGCCGGGGGCGACTTCGCCGCGCTCGACCGCGAAAGCGCCGAGAACTTCCGGGACGCGTGCGTCGCCGCCGGCGTGCGGCGCATCGTCTACCTCGGCGGCCTGGGCGTCAAGGAGACGGCGTCCGAGCACTTGAAGAGCCGCATCGAGACCGGCGAGATATTGAGCGCGAGGCCGGACCGCCTCCGGACGATATGGCTCCGCGCCGGTGTCATAATCGGCTCCGGCAGCGCGAGCTTCGAGATAATCCGCAACCTGGTCCAGAAAGCGCCGATACTGATAACGCCGCGCTGGGTGCGGACCCGGACCGAGCCTATCGCCGTGGAAGACGTCCTGTCCTACCTCGCCGCCGCTCGCGACGTCGAGACGCCGGGCGACCTCATCGTGGACGTGGGCGCGGGGGTGATGACGTTCGCGGATATACTGGCGGCCGCGGCCCGCGTCATGGGCCTGCGGCGGTTACTCGTGCCGTTGCCGTTCTTCACGCCGCGTATGGGCGCGTACGGCCTCGTCTTGCTCACGCCGGTCCCGTTCGGCGTCGCCGCGGCGCTGGTGGAGGGCCTGAGGTCCGAGACCGTTAAGCTCAACGACAACGCCCGCCAATATTTCCCGCAGCTTGTACCGCGGCCGTACGAGGATGCCTTTGAAAGCGCGTTGGCCGAGATCGAGGACAACCAGGTTCTCAGCCGGTGGTGCGACGCCGGCGCGGACGTGGCGTGCGACGCGAAACACGTGGGCCGCGTCGAGGGGGCGGTCTACGCGGACCGTCACGCCGTACCCCTGGGCGGCGCCCTCCCGGCGCGCGTCTTTGCCGCCGCGGCCGCCGTCGGCGGCGAGGGCGGTTGGACGAGATATAACATCCTGTGGCGGCTGCGCGGTTTCGCGGATAAATTATTGGGCGGGCCCGGAACGGGCCGGGGCCGGCGCGACCCGCGCGCGCTCCGCGTCGGCGACGCGCTCGACTTTTGGAAAGTGGCGGACGTGAGGCCGGGCAAGCGGCTGCTCCTGGCGGCGCAGATGAGGCTTCCCGGCGAGGGCTGGCTCGAGTTCGACGTAGGGGATGAGGAGCTGGCGGTGACGGCGTATTTTTATCCCCGCGGCCTGTGGGGCCGGCTGTACTGGTACGCCGCGAAGCCGTTTCACGCCTTGGCGCTCGGCGCCCTGGCCCGGGGCGTCGTCGGGCGAGCGCGGACGCCCGATTTTGAGTAACGAAAACGGGGTGTAACGTTAGGCCGCGGCCTTTCGGTTTGCCACGGCGGCTGTAATGTGATATATAATATAACGAAAAGGCAATAATTATAGGTCACGCGACATCACCTCGGAGGTTAGTTATGAAGGGTAAGGCACTAGTACTGATTACGGCGGCGTTTTTCCTCGGCGGCGCCGCCTGGGCGTCGCCCCCTAGGTACGTTTACGAGGGCAAGTGGGGTTCGACCGGCACGGGCAACGGCCAGTTCGACGACCCGATCGGCGTAGACGTCGCCGCCAACGGCAACGTTTACGTATGCGAATATGGGAACAACCGCGTCCAATACTTCACGCCCACCGGCTCGTTCCTCGGGAAATGGGGCTCGGAGGGTTCGGGTAACGGCCAATTCGACGGTCCCTATGGCCTCGCCGTCGCGCCTAACGGTAACGTATACGTGGTGGAACAGGTCAATGAACGGGTGCAATACTTCACCGCGAGCGGCTCGTACCTGGGCAAATGGGGTTCCAGCGGGACCGGCGACGGTCAATTCAACAGCCCGGGCGGAGTCGATATAAAAGGCGACGGTTCTGTTTACGTCGCGGATTGGCTAAACTATCGCGTACAGTACTTCACCGCGAGTGGCTCGTTCCTCGGTAAGTGGGGCTCGGAAGGGACCGGTAGCGGCCAATTCTACAAACCGTTATGGCTGGGCGTCGCCGCAAACGGCGCCGTCTACGTAAGCGAAGATATGAACCACCGTGTCCAATACTTCACCTCGACGGGTTCTTACCTCGGGAAATGGGGCTCAAATGGTTCCGGCCCGGGGCAATTCAACGTACCGTGCGGCGTAGATATAGGCGTGGAAGGGACGGTCTTCGTAGCCGACGGCGGCAACGACCGCATTCAATACTTCACCTCGACGGGGAGCTACCTCGGCGTGTGGGGTTCGTACGGCTCCGGCAACGGCCAATTCAACGACCCCGCCGACGTTGCGGAATCACCTTCCGGGGGCCGCGTCTACGTATCTGATAGGTCAAACGACCGCGTCCAGTACTTCAAGCTGCAGAACCTGGCCGTCGCGCCGGCGTCGCTCGGGAAGGTCAAGGCCTTGTTTCAATAACTAAAATTCGGGTGAAACGTAAGGCCGCGGCCTTTAACCTTTACGGGGCCGCGGCTTTATTGTATACTTCGCCGATTAGGCGCCGTATATGAAAATACTACACCGATACATAATAACCGAGCACGTCGGGCCCTTCGTCTTCGCCGTCTTCACGGCGACGATGGTTCTGCTCCTGGCCCGGATATTCAAGATGATGGAGCTCATCATCTCCAAGGGCGTGGACGTGCTTACGGTGGGCGAGCTCTTCTCGTACTTTATGCCGTCGCTGTTGGCGATGACGGTCCCGATGGCCGTAATGGTGGCTTCGCTGATGGCCTTCGGCCGCCTGTCCTCGGACAACGAGATTACGGCGCTCAAGGCCGCCGGCGTAAGCCTCTACCGCCTCATCTGGCCCGTCCTCGTCGTGGGCCTCGTGATGGCGGCCGGGATGTACGTCTTCATCGACCGCGTCGTCCCGGCGTCCAACCTCCGCTTCAAAGACCTGATGCTCTCCATCGGCATGAAGCGGCCGGACCTCGAGCTCAAGGAGCGCGTCTTCATCCAGGATTTCCCCGGCTACGAGCTTTATATCGAGGAGATGGACGACCGCACGGCGGAGATGCGCAACGTGACTATTTTCCGGATGGAGGGCGGTCGCCTTAAGAGTACGATCGTGGCCGAGCGCGGCCGCGTGGCGTCGCGCAACGTCCGCGGCCTCGTCGTCCTCGAGCTCTTCGACGGCGAGATGCACGAGGTTTCGCCCGACGCCCCCGACACCTACCGCCGCCTCCGCTTCGACAAGCAAATGGTTAATCTGGAGTTTGACTCCGAGTTGGTCCGCACGACGCACGCGGCCAAGGGCGACCGCGAGATGACGGCGGCCGAGATGCTGGCCGCGGTTAAAAAGCTGGAAGAGGGCATCGCCATGGCGCGGGCGGAGGGCGCGGATACCTTCATCGAGGAGAAATACCAGCTCCAACAGCTCGAGATGCTCGAGCGCCGCGCGAACGAATACCGCGTGGAGATATACAAGAAGACCGCCATCCCGTTCGCGTGCGCCGCGTTCGTTTTGGTCGGCGGGCCGTTGGGGGTGGTCGTCCGGCGCGCGGGCAAGGGCGCCGGCTTCAGCTTCTCCATCGGCTTTTTTCTCATCTATTACATTTTCCTCCTCGCCGGCGAGGCCTTCGGCGACCGCGGCATGATGCCGCCTTTTCTAGCGATGTGGCTTCCCAACATCCTGCTCACGGCGCTCGGCGTGTGGCTGGTCACGCGCGCGGCCCGCGGTACGGTGTCGCTTCGGGCGCCGGGGTTCCTCGACGTCCGTAGGTGGCCCGTCATACGGGTCATTCTTAAGAAGCGCAAGCCGCGGTGGGCGCGCGAGGAGGAGGCCCGTTCCGCGGCGGAGGGCGGGAGATGAAAATCGGCCCGCGCATCCTCGACCGCTATATCGCCGGCCAGTTCTTCCGGATGTGGCTCGCCGCGCTCTCCGCGTTCATAGTAATTTTTTTGGTCGTCAACCTCTTCGAGAAGTTTTCGAAGTTCCTCGAGTACGACGTCCCGCCGGGCGTCATCGTCAAGTACTACCTCTTCATGATCCCCTACATCGTTAAATGGATGAATCCGATCGCCGTTCTGCTGGGGGTCTTGTTTTCGCTCGGGACGTTGTCGCGCAACCTCGAGATTACCGCCATGACGGCCGCCGGCCTGAGCCTGCGGCGCGTCATTTTTCCGGTCCTGTTCCTCGGCCTCGTCATAAGCGCCGCCGTTTTTTATTTCGGCGAGACCGTGGTGCCTTACGCCGACACGAGGAAAGAGGAGATAGACACCGTCTACATCAAACGCCTGCCCCTTTTGAAGACCATACGCCGCATCAACCTCGCGTACCGCGGCAAGGAAGGGCGCTTCTACTACGTGCGCGTCTTCGACGGCATCCGCAACCAGATGCGCGACATCCGCGTCATCGAGAAGTCGGAGGCCGGCGAGGTCCGCCGCCTCATCGTCGCTCGGGAGGCGATTTGGCGCGGCGACCGGTGGCAATTCCGCGACGGCTCGATTCGCACTTTTCGCCATACCGGCGACATCGCGGTATCGTACTTCGATAAGAAATACTTCGACATCCCCGAGACGCCCGAAGACTTCATGCGGGAGGAAAAGAGCCCCGAGACGATGAAGTTCAAGGAACTCGCCGTCTACGTATCGAACCTGGAGTCCTCCGGCGTCGACGCCGCCAAGGAGCGCGTCGAGCTGTATTTGAAAATTTCGGTGCCGCTGGCCAATTTCATCGTGATCTTCCTCGGCGCGCCGCTCGCGCTGCAGAGCCACCGCTCGGGTTTGGCGTACGGCTTCGGCCTGGCCATCCTGTTGGGCTTCATGTTGTGGGGGGCGCTGGCGGTAGGCCGCGCCTTCGGCCAAAACGGGACGCTGCCCCCTCTCTTCGCGGCCTTTCTCCCCGATACGATCTTCGGCGTTTTGGGTCTGGGGATGCTGTATCGGGCGCGGACCTGACGTATGGCTTATTTTCGCGAGAACGCTCCGGTACTTGCCAACGACGCCGACGGCGACGCCCGGCTCGTGCGGCTGCACG
>DATKXQ010000305.1:0-3480 GCA_035528975.1 bacterium | reverse complement strand
AGGGTTTCGTCGCCGACGTTCTCGAGCGCGACGTCGACGCGCGGGCCGCCCAGCACGCGGGTTATGCGAATTTTAAGGGGCATCATCCCCTCGCGCTCGCGCAGGCGCGTAAACGCCGCGGCCCCGGCGACGGCGTAGTCCATGCAGGTGAACTCCTCGCCGCGTCGGGAATACAACGCGCGTTCGAAGTCGTGCCAGAAGAGCCCCTCGACGTTGCCCTTCCCGTAGAAGCCGTTCACCGCGGCCAGGTAACGGTCGTACATCTCGTACGGTTGATTGACGCCGGGGTTCCATTTATTCTGCAGCAAGTAGCGGTCGACGCTTATGCCCGGGACCGCGTTCACCTGGCCCTGCGTCAGGTATTCGGGCCAGCGCTTTATGAGGTAGTCGTATTCGTCCTTCGTCGCCTCGTAGAGCATTACCATGCAACAGTCCACGCCGGCGTCGTTCAGCATCAGGATGTCCTGGCCGTGCTGGTGGCCCATCTCCCACCCGAGGGTGAAGGCGAACAGCGGCTTCGTGATGCCGGCCTCGTCCTTGATGCGCTTCACGGTCAAGGCCACTTTGCGCGCCCGCCACCATTGCCACAGCTCGATGGTCCGCTCGTCGCGGCTCCGCAACTTCGTCACCAGCCACCACATCTTCCCCTCCAGCGACCGCTCGCCCCAGTCGGCCGGGACGTCGAGCGCCAGGTCGGAGGCGAACTCGTCCACGAGCTCGTAGCCGCCGAAGCCGGTGCGGATGTAGTCGAGGCCGACGTAGTCGTAATGGGGGTCGTTCTGGAGGGCGCGTGCGAGCTCCACGACCTGGGCGAAGCGCCGTTCGTCGTTGAGCGAGATGTGCAGGGTGTACCAGAATTCGCCGTCGACGAGGTTCCGGGAGAACTTGTACGGGAGGGGAACCTGGGTCTTGCCGTAGGGCAGGAAGGCGCCGATCCAGCCGCCGAATTTCAGGCCGCGGGCGTGGCACTCGTCGGCCAGCTTGGGCGCGAACTCGAGGTTGTAGCTGTACCAGGGGTCCTCCATCGTCGGGCCGTACATCGCCTTCGTGATGCCGACGAGCGTGAAGAACGCGTCCGCCCCCATGAACTCGGCCCAGTCGACGAGCGCCTTCCAATCGCGGTTTTCCCCGGGCGAGGCGACGCCGAGGCGTTCCCACCGGCCGTCCGACTCCAACGTCACGACGCAGAAGGGCACGGCGGGCCGCTTCGGCTCGCGGCCCGCGATGACGAAGTCGGCGTACGCGGTATGAACGCCGGAGGGGACGTTCGCCGTAACCTCGGCGCGGTACGTGCCGAGCGGCGGGTTCCACGGTATCGGCCACCGCGCCACGAAGAGACCTCCCTCGCCGGCGCGGAACGTCAACTCGCGGGTCTTGCCGACGGTCGTTACCGGCTCGCCGTCGCGCGTGACCGCGCCGCGGAGGTCCTCAGCCGCCAGCTCCCCGATGACGGCGCCGTCGGCCTTCACCCTCACCTCGACGACGTCGTAGCGGAGGTACGTCGGTTGCGAAGTCGTTACGACCAACGGCCCGGGCGGCGCCTCCGCGCTGCCGCCCTCGCCGGCGTCGGTTTTCTTCTTCGCGCAGGGGCCGCACGAGAGCAGGGCCGAGGCCGCGAGCACGGCCGCGGCGACGAGCAATTTCGCGGGCGGTGTAACTCGGGATAAAAAGGTCCGAGCCATAGTCGGGTCAGCCGCCGATTACGAACTCGACGCGGGCACCGGCAAGGGTTTTGGGGAGGTATATTTCCGCCAGCGCATCGGCCAGGGCGTCGCGGGCGTCTTCGGAGGGGAGAGGCGGCTCGAACGAGGCCGCGCCGGGGCGGCCGTCGGCGCCGACGACGAACGATACGACGGTGTCTTCTCTCGCCGTCAAGAGTTCGGGCGCCGCGGCGAGACAGGTATCGTAGAGCGGGAAAGAGTTGAATTGGAGCGCGCGGAAGAGCAACCGGTATTCCTCTTCCGTCACGGCCTTGCCGCCGCGCCGCGCGGAGAGGCGCTCGTAGGGGTAGGGGACGAGCGTTACGGTGGCGGCGAACGCCACGTCGGCCGCCGGTGGGGGGAAAACGAAATGCACCGCCCGCTCGGCGAAGGGCGCGTTCAGCTCGGCGGGGGCTCCGGCGGACGCGGCCGCCGCCGCGGCCCCGGCGTCGTCGAGCTCGAACTCGAGCTGGAGCGTGACGGGCGTTACCAAATAGGGCGGCGACGCCGCAAGCGTAAAGGGCCGCGCGACGGTGGGCGTCTGTTCGGCCAGCGCGGCGGCGAGGAGTTCCGGGAGGTTCTCCGCCGACGCCGGCCCTTCGGGTTTTCGCAGGACCGTTATCGTGCCGACCTCGGCGCGCGGCAGCCGCGACACCGCCGCCAGGCTCCAGGGGAAAGCGGCGGGCGCGAGCAGCTCCTGCTCCGAAGCGTACGCCAGCCGCGGGTCGAAGCCGGCGAGCGCCGGCGGCGCTTCGGCGACGGGGGGCACGACCTCCACGCGGCCGCGGGTGGCGCGGTGTTTGTAGTAGGCCCAGCCGGCGAGGCCGCCGAGGGTGACGATGACCAGGCCGTAACTCAAGGCCCGTACGACCCGGCCGCTTAAAGGTTTGCGGCGGATTATTACCATAACGAAGAAGTACGTACGGCGCTGCTAAAGCCGCGCGTACGCACGGACTTACTCGTACTCCTCCTCGCCGCGGAGCTTCGTGAAGTCCGCGAAGGAGAGGAAGAGGTCGGCGAGGAGCTGCATCAGGGCCAGCCGGTTCGACCGCAACCGCTCGTCCTCGCACATCACCATGACCTCGTCGAAGAACGTGTCGACGGCGGGGCGCATCTCGGCCATAAGCGCCAGCCCGGCGTCGTGGTCGCCGGCGGCCGCGGCGGCCCGTATGCGCGGCTCGGCCTCGACGTACGCGTCGTAGAGGGCCCGCTCCTCGTCCTGGGCGATGAGGCCGGCGTCGAAGTCGGCCCAGCTCAGCTCCCTCTCGCGGCCCTGGCGCAGTATGTTGATGGGCCGTTTGAAGGCGATGGCGAGGGGTATGTACGCGGCCCGGTCCTCGTAGAGCCGGCGGAGGGCTTCCAGCCGCCGTTGTTTGTCGCGCGGCGGCGTCAGCGGCAACTCGATTTCCGGCGCGGGGAAGACGACCGCCTCCACCATGTCGTCGCGGAAACCGCGCTCGAGGAAGATCTGCTGGAGACGCGTTAGGATGAAATGGCCGACGCCGTGCGGCGAGGCGGATATTCGGGCGGCGACGGCGACGAGTCTCTCCACCGCCAGGCCGGCGAAATAATTTTCGTCGTCTTCCAGCAATATGCGGCAGACGCCTATGGCGGCGCGGCGCAGGCCGAAGGGGTCGCGGGCGCCGGTGGGCCGGTGGCCGGCGGCGAAGAGGACGACGAGCGTGTCCAGGCGGTCGGCCAGCGCCAGGATGCGGCCGAGCTTAGAAGCCGGCAGCGGGTCGTCGGCGGCGACGGGGCGGTAGTGCTCGCCTATGGCCTC
>DATKXQ010000304.1:0-3187 GCA_035528975.1 bacterium | reverse complement strand
GCGAAGATGTATACCGTATTGCGCGGGGACGAAGCTGAGCCGCCGTCGTGAGGGCTTGCCCGATTGCCGCTTCGCCGCCGCCCCACGGGGCGGTTTTTTCGCGGCCGCGGCTCGTTCCCGCTCGGACCGTAGGGTCCGGACGTCAGGCCCTTCGACCGGTGGCGTCGATTTCCTTTGACAAACCATCATAATTAATATAGTATATAATATAGGGTGTAAGTGCAGATGGAGGTTTGGACCGCAAGGGGGTATTCCACGATGAGAAATAATCTATGGTCCGTCGTCGCCGCGTTCGCGGCCTCGGCGGCCGTGGCATACGGCGGTTGGGTCTACGGAGGCGAGTGGGGTTCTAAAGGGTCGGGTAACGGCCAGTTAAAAACCCCCGGGGACGTCGCGACCGGCCGGAGCGGCAACGTCTACGTTGCGGATACCGCGAACGACCGCATCCAGTTTTTCACCGCCGCGGGTTCCTTCCTCGGCAAGTGGGGCATTAAGGGGAAGGGCGACGGCGAGTTTTCCAGACCTTCCGGCATCGCCGTAGCGCCTAACGGCATAGTCTACGTAGCGGACTCGTTCAACTACCGCATTCAATATTTCACCGCGATAGGTTCCTTCCTCGGCGTTTGGGGTCAAAAGGGTACGGCCAAGGGCGAGTTCCGGAAGCCCGAGGCCGTGGCCTTCGCGCCTCCGGACAAGGTTTACGTGGCCGACGAGGACAACGACCGCGTCCAGTACTTCACGCCGAACGGTTCATTTCTCGGTATGTGGGGTTTACCGGGGATCGGTAACGGCGAGTTTAAAGCGCCCTCGGGCGTGGCCGTCGCGCCCAACGGCACGGTGTACGTAGCCGACTCCTTCAACCACCGGGTCCAATATTTCACGCCCACCGGCTCGTTCCTCGGCAAATGGGGTACGTACGGCACGGGGGATAAGCAATTTAACACCCCGCGCAACGTGACCGTCGGGCCGGACGGGACCGTCTACGTGAGTGATACCTACAACTTCCGCATACAATCCTTCACGCCGCAGGGCGGTTTCCTCGGCGCGTGGGGCAAGAGGGGGTCCGGCCCGGCGCAGTTCGAGTATCCCCTCGGCCTCGCGACGGACGATACGGGCCGGCGGCTTTACGTGGCCGACTCGGTGAATTACCGCATACAATATTTCAATTATAAAAAAAGCGACCCCGCCGTCGAGCCCGCGTCGCTCGGCCGCGTCAAGGCGGTATTCAGGTAACCGTCGACACGGAAATAAAAACGGCCGCCCGTATGGGCGGCCTTTGTCTTGCCGACGTATTTGAGCCGCCCGGGATTCGAACCCGGGACTCCCTGCTTAAAAGGCAGGTGCTCTGACCTAACTGAGCTAGCGGCCCGCTACGCGCAACTTATAACAAATATCCAGAACTTTCGCAACCCCCCCGCGGCCTACGGGAATATTTCCCGGCGCAGGAACCCCTCCTCCCGAGCCGGCCCCGTCGAGACGAAAGCCACCTCCGCGCCGACGTAATCCTCGACGAACTCTATATAACCCCGGGCGGCCGGCGGCAGCGCCTCGAAAGAAGTCGCGCCGGCGGCGCCGTCCTTCCAACCCGCCAGCTCCTCGTACACCGGCGCGACGCGCGCCAACCGGTCGAACGGCGCCGGTACGCCGTCCAGCTTTGTGCCGTCCAGCTCGTAGCCGACGCAGACGCGGACCTTGTCCAGGCCGTCGAGTACGTCGAGCTTGTTCAAGGCGATGAGGTCGATGCCGGCCGCGTCGACGGCGTACTTCAGCAGGACCAGGTCGAGCCAGCCGCAGCGCCGCGGCCGGCCCGTCGTCGAGCCGTACTCGTTCCCGCGCCGCTGCAGCCGCTCGCCGAGGTCGTCCACCAATTCGGTGGGGAAGGGCCCTTCGCCCACCCGGGTCTGGTACGCCTTGACGACGCCGAGGACGCGGCCTATGGCTTTCGCCGGCAAGCCGAGGCCGGCGCACGCGCCCCCGGGGTGAATCGTCGAGGAGGTGACGAAGGGGTACGTACCCAAGTCGACGTCCAACAGCAGGCCGTGGGCCCCCTCGAGCAGGACCTTGGCGCCGCTCGCGATTTCCTCTTGCACCGCCGCGGCGACGTCGCCGACGTACGGCGCCAACTTCGGCGTCGCCTCCTTGAGGCCGGCCAGGACTTCCTTCTCGTCCACGTCGACGCCCAGCGCCCGAAGCGTCGAGGCGTGGCGGTCGGCCAGCGCGCCCAGCCGCTCCGCGAGCCGCCGCTCGTCGAAGAGGTCGGCCAGCCGCAGGCCCAGCCGGCTCGCCTTGTCGGCGTAGCACGGGCCTATGCCGCGGCCGGTCGTGCCGACGCGCCAGCGGCCCAGCGCCTCGTCGCCGGCTTTGTCTAGTTCTATATGGTAGGGCAGGATGAGGTGGCAGTGCCAATCCACCGTCAGGTTGTCGGCGGCGACGCCGAGCTCCGCCAGCCGGCCGAGCTCCTCCAAAAAGTACGACGGGTTGACGACGCAGCCGCGTCCCACGTAGCAGCGAACGCCGGGCCTCAGGATGCCCACCGGCACCAGCCGTAGCACGATCTTTTCGTCGCCCGCGACGACGGTGTGGCCGGCGTTGTTGCCGCCGTTGAAGCGCGCCACCGCCGCGCACTCGCGCGCGAGCGCGTCCGCGATTTTACCCTTTCCCTCGTCGCCCCACTGGGCGCCGACCATCGCGACTACCGACATGGCGAACCTCCGGTATCCCGACCTGGACACGTAAAAGCGGGCGAGGGTTGCCCCTGCGCCCGTTGGGTGATTATATCAAAATTTGGCGCGATTGCAAGGGCGAAAGGGTTCGCCCTCCCCGGGCCCATAAATCATTTGATATCTAACGCCGCTTGTGGTAAGTATTACGGCGTGAGTTTTCAGGCGCAACGACAAGGACCATCCAAGGAGGCGAAGATGAAGGGCGTACGTGTTCGGGCGATTTTCGCAGTCGTACTCGCGGCGGCGACGGCGCCGGCCGCGCTGGCGTACATCCACAGCTACTCCGGGTTCCTGACCGGGACCGACGACGTCGACACGTTCTCTTTTACCACCGACGCGGCGATGGTGGAGATAGAGTTCAACTGCTTCACCGAGGCCGTCGTCGAGGTCGACGTGACGCGGGACGGGAAGTACCTGGCCGCTTTCGGCGTGGACGGCTTCGAAGGCCGGGCCCGCCTCGTCGA
>DATKXQ010000303.1:0-15972 GCA_035528975.1 bacterium | reverse complement strand
AGGCGATAAAGAAACGCTTCGCCGACCACGACGTAATCGACGTCGACGGCGCGCGCATACTCTTCGACGGCGGCTGGGGCCTGGTTCGGGCATCCAACACGCAACCGGCGCTCGTCCTGCGTTTCGAGGCGAAAACCGAGGGGCGGCGGGACGAAATCCGGCGCGAGGTCGAGGGCGCGCTGGCCGAAATATTGGGGTCCCCCTAGGCCGCCCCCGCCCGCAGATTTGCCTTGACAGAGCCGATAGATGCGTTTAAAATACCATAAGAGGATTTGCGGAAAGGGCGGTGGTAACTCGCGCGGACGGTTTCGACTTTTATCGTAGGAAGTAAAAAATAACAAGAGGAGAGCGCACATGAGAAAAGGGTTAACCTTATTCGCAAGTCTCCTGGTGGGGGCTTGCTCCGTTATGGCGGCCGAAACGGTGGTCCTCGGCGGGGCCGGGGCGGCGGCGGCCTTACCGAGAGTAGTATCGGATACGGCCAACGAGACCGTGATAACCTTCTCGCTCGAAGGATTCGCGCGCGAGAAGAAAATCGTCAACGGCGTTTCGTACGACTGCATCACGCTCCCGAGCCGCGGGACGACGGAAGGAATCGGCTTCCCCGAATTACCCGCCGTCAACGAGATCGTAATGATCCCGGGCGACGCCAAGGTACGCGCCGACATCGTCGCGTGGGACGAGGTCACGCTGGACGGTTACAACGTATGGCCGTTCCAGACGCCGACCACGGACTTCGACCTCGAGCTGCCGTTCGTCAAAGACGAGGCCTACTACGCCGGCGGCGCTACCTACCCCGCGTCGAAAGTGGAGCTCGGGGACCCCGGGATATTCCGCGACATCCGCGTCATCAGCCTGCGCGTAAACCCGTTCCGGTGGAACCCGGCCACTAAACAGCTCAAAGTGGCGAAGAAGTTCACGGTCAAGCTAACCTACTACGGCCAGGACACCGTGAATACTCTGCCGAACACCCATTACCGCGACCCGCAATTCGAACCCCTCTACCGCGCGACGGTGGTCAACTATCGCTCCGGCGGCTCCAACATGAACTATGACGCCGACCTCACGTACCCGGAGATACTCTTCATTTGCTACCCCGACTACGCGGATGAGATGGAACCCCTCGCCGAGTTCTACAACAAGATGGGGTTCCTCACCAAGGTGGTCACCACCAACGATACCGGGACGTCGAAAGAAAGCATTAAGACCTACATCCAGGGGGTATACGACCAGACGTCGCCGGCGGTTCTGAAGTACGTGCTGCTGGTGGGCGACATCGACTACGTCGCCGCGGGTTACTGGCCCGGGTTCAGCATGGTAGCCGACTACTGGTATTCCTGCCTTAACGGCGGCCAACAGGACCCCTACCCCGACGTCAACGTCGGCCGCTTCAGCACCAAGGACGCGGCCAAAGTCACCTACTACGGCGAAAAGACCATGAAGTACCAGAAAGACCCGCCGCTCACCGACGACTGGTTGAACAAGGCGATGCTCTGCGCCCACTACGAGCAAGCCCCCGGCAAGTACGAGGGGTGCTGCGAAGAGGTCGCGAACTACACCTACTCGAAGTACAATCCCACGTTCATCAAGATCTACGGCTCGACCGGCAAGCGCAACGCGGACGTCTCGGCCACGATAAACGCCGGCGTGAACATCGCCTCCTACCGCGGCCACGGCAGCGAGACCGCCTGGACCGGCTGGAATTACTACAACGACTACTATAGGACCGGCGACGTCCACGCCCTTACGAACGGCGATAAAACTTCCGTCTGGCTCAACATCTGCTGCCTGAACGGCAACTTCGCCTACGGCGGCGAAATCTTCATCGAGTCGAACCTGAACGCCACCGGCAAGGCCGGCGTCGCTTCCAACAGCGCCTCCGACCCCTCCTACACCGTCCCCAACCACGACTACATGAAGGAGATGTACAAGGCCGTCTACGACCAGGGCATCCTCAACGTAGGCCGCGTCTCCAACTACGGCAATACCCGGGTCATACAGATCTACGGCAGCACCTCCCTCTACATGAAGAACGTCTACATGTACATGTGGAACGGCGACCCGTTCACCAGAATGTGGATGAAGAAGCCGGACTCGACGTTGAAGGGAACCCACGCCGCCACTTACCGCCCGGGGCCGGGCAATAAATTCACCGTGACGGTCACGGACGACGGCGACGCGGCGGTGGAAGGCGCGCTCGTCGGCCTGTACAAGAAGGACGACATCTACTGCGCCGGAACCACCGACAGCGCGGGCCAGGTCGAGCTCTCGCCGACGGCGAAACTGGGCACCGCCGGCACCATGAACGTCACGGCTACCAAGGACGGCTACCTCGGCTATTGGGGTTCGGCCCAGGTCGAGGATACCTCCGACGTGAAGATCTCGAGCTTCTCCGGCCGCCGCGCCGAAAACGGCATCCGGTTGACCTGGAACGCCCAGCACTCGGGCGAGCTTTTGGGCTTCAACCTCTACCGCATGAAGGTGGCGGAAACGAATAACGAATCGCTGCGCATCGGCGGCCTCGAAGTCGTCGAGAGCACGTCGTGGGTTAAGGTCAACGACGAGCTCATCGTAGGCCGCGGGCCGTACAACTACGTCGACGGCGTCGGCGAAGGCAACTTCAGCTACAAGCTCGAGGCCGTTACGCTCGCCGAGCCGGTAATCGCGGGACCCATCCGCGTGGATAGCAAGGCCGTACCCAAGGCCTTCGCGCTCACGCAGAACTACCCGAACCCGGCCAACACGTCGACGCGCATCAGCTTCGGCCTTCCCGAGAACACGGAGAACGTCAAGCTGCGCGTCTACGACCTCTCCGGCCGCGAAATCAAGACGTTCGACGTCGGCGCGAAACAGGCCGGCATCGTCAACATCTCCTGGAACCTTACCAACGACGCCGGCCAGCCCATCCCGGCGGGCGTTTACATCTACCGCCTGGATACGCCGAATTTCTCCGCGACGAAACGCATGGTCGTCGTCAGGTAATCCGGTTCGTTCGCAGCGCAAAAAAAGCCCCGGCACGCGCCGGGGCTTTTCCTTTTCGCCGCCACGGCCTAATCCGCCAACGCCGGGTTGGGCGGTGCCGCGATCCTGCCGTCTTTCATGACGACGTTGCCGCCGACTACGGTTAGAACCGGCCACCCCGGCGTCGCGACGCCGTCGAAGGGCGTATTCTTGCCGCGCGAGAAGAACGAGGACGCCGAGACGGGGGCGGCGTTCCCGACGTCGATGACCGCCACGTCCGCGGGCGCACCCTCCGCGAGCGTACCGCCCGCCAGGCCGAACAGCTCGGCCGGGCCCGTGGAAATCAACCTGACGAAATCGACGGGCCGCATGTCGCCCTCGGCGACCAACGCCGCGTACGCCAGCGGAACGAAAGTCTCGATGCCGGAGATGCCGAAAGCGGCGTCGTTGAACTCGACGTCCTTGTCGACGATGGAAAGGGGAACGTGGTGCGAGGCGACGGCGTCGATGGTTCCGTCGGCCAAACCCCGCATGACCGCCTCCACGTCCCGCTCGCCGCGGAGCGGCGGCGTGACCTTGGCCAGCGTGTTATACCCCTCCACCGCCCGCTCCGTAAGGCGGAAGTAGTGCGGCGACGTGTCGCACGTCACCTTGATCCCGTCGCCTTTGGCGCGGCGGATCAGCTCCACGGCGCCCGCCACCGTCACCGGCGAGATGTGCACGTGCCACCGCGTCATGCGCGCCAGTATGATGTCGCGGATGACCATAACCTCTTCCGCCGACCAGGGAATTCCCTTCAGGCCGAGGGTCGTGGACACGAAGCCCTCGTTCATAACGCCCCCGGCGGCGAGCGATTTATCCTCCGGAAAAGCCACCACCGGAACCCGGAAGCTTCGGGCGTACTCCAGGCCGCGGCGCATCACCTGCGAGTCCATAACCGCGACGTCGTCCCCCAACGCCACCGCGCCCCCCGTGACGAGGTCGCCGACGTCCGTCAGCGTTTCGCCCCTCAGGCCGCGCGTCAGCGCCGCCACCGGCTTGAGCCGCACCAACCCCTCCCGCCGGTTCTTGCTGGCCAGGAATTCGGCCAGCGCGATATTGTCCAACGGCACGTCGGCGCACGGGCGGCATACGGCCGTCGTGACGCCGCCGGCCGCGGCCGCGCGCGACAGGCTCGCGACCGTCTCGCGGTCGGCCCGCGCCGGTTCGGAAAAATGAACGTGGAGGTCGACCGCGCCCGGCACGACCCACTTGCCCGCGGCGTCGTAGACCTCGGCTCCCTGCGGAACCGCCAAATCGACGTCGCACGCGCCCACGACGCCGTCGACCAATAATAGATCGCACACCCGGTCGAAATCCCGGGAGGGGTCTATTACGCGGCCGCCTTTTATCAACAGCTTCATTCGTGCTCGCCGGCCAGCAGGTAGAGCACGGCCATGCGTACCGCAATCCCGTTGGTCACCTGCTGCACCATGAGGGGGAAGGCGTAATCCGCCACCTCGGGGGATATCTCGACGCCGCGGTTCATGGAGCCGGAATGGAGGACCAACGCGTCCTCCGCGGCCAGTTCCAGTTTGCGAGGCGTCAAGCAATAAAAACGGGCGTATTCCCGGAGCGACGGTATCTGCAGCCGGTTGGCGTCGGTGATCTCCACGCGGGACAGGAGTATGACGTCGGCGCCCGCGATGCCGTCCTCGAGGCGGGTGGCCACCCGCACGCCCAGCTGGTCTATGCCCGGAGGTATCAGCGTCGACGGCCCCACCAACGTGACCTCGGCCCCCATCTTCTTGAGGCCGTATATGCTGGAAATGGTAACGGGGCTCCGGGGATGATCGCCGAGTATCGCGATCTTGAGGCCCTCGAAGCGCTTCCGGTGCTCCCATATGGTATAGAGGTCGACCAGCGTTTGCGTGGGATGTTCGTGCGGGCCGTCGCCGGCGTTGATGACCGAACATTGGACCTGCCGCGCGAGCTGGTGGGCGGCGCCGGCCATCGAGTGACGCACGACGAGGAAATCCACCTGCATCGCCTCGACGGTCTTGGCGGTGTCGGTCAGCGTTTCGCCCGTGGCGGCGGAGGAAGTAGCCGCGGTGATGTTGATGAAGTCGGCCGAAAGCCGCTTCGCCGCGAGCTCGAACGAAATACGCGTCCGGGTCGAGGGTTCGTAAAACAGATTGGCCACGGTCTTGCCGCGGAGGGCCGGGACCTTTTTCACGGGCCGCGCGGCCACCGTGCCGAAGTTCGCCGCGGTATCCAAAATGACGCGGAGCTCGCCCTCGTCCAGCGATTGTATGCCCAGCAAATCTTTGGATTTCAGACCCACGATTGCCCCTAAAAACGCCGGCCCTAACGGCGGCCGGCGGGATTCCTATACGTTATGACGCGGTCGCCGTCGTCGCCGAATACGACCTCGATTATCCTGTCCGGTTCGACGCTGACGCGCTTCCCCGTGAAATCGGGTTGGATGGGGAGCTCGCGGCCGCCGCGGTCGATAAGCGCCGCCAGCTCGATGCGCTTCGGCCTCCCCAAATCCATGAGGTTGTCGATGGCCGCGCGCACCGTCCGGCCCGTGAATACCACGTCGTCCACCAACACCACCGTCATGCCCGCGACGTCGAAGGCGACGTCCGTCGACCGCACGACCGGCGCGGGGCCGATCTGGGAGAGGTCGTCGCGGTAGAGCGTGATGTCGACGGTACCCGTCGCGGCCGGCGTCTCGCCCAGCCGGCCCAGCGCCGCCACGATGCGCTCGGCGAGCGGCACGCCGCCCGTATGGATGCCGACGACGGCGAGCTCGGCGCCGCCGCCGTTCATCTCGATAATCTCGCTCGCGATGCGCGTTACGGCGTGGGCCGTATCGGCCGCCGAAAGGACTTCGCTAACGTCTCGTTCCGCCCGGGCCATCTCTAACCCCACTCGGGAACCGGCCTCCCCGCCGACGACGAATTCCGTCTTAAGCTCGTCGTCGAGGGCGCCGGCGCCTATCCCCGCCGACGAACGGTAGCACTCGTCGTAGTCCAACCCGGCGAGTTCGCGCGTAACGGCCGGCTACGCTTCATCCTCTACCGGCCCGCGCGTACGCCGTCGAACACGCCGAAATTACCACTCGCGGCGCCGTTTTTCAAGGTAAAAAGTCGCGCGACCGAAATCGGCCGCGGTTCAATTCCGCCCGGGCCCCTCGGCGGTGCGGGCTATCCAACGCGAAATCGCCCGGTCCCCGCGCCCCAGGTCCGTCTGCACCCTGGCCTCGCGCCAACTCCCCCCCGCGACTTTTACGCCCTTGGCCTTCGCCTTTATCGTCCGCAGCCGCCGGCGATACTCCGGGGCCGATATCAAGGGCGCGTCGGCCAGCGGCGTCCGCGGCTTGGGCACCAGCGGATTCACCCGCGCGTCGAAAGATAGCGACTTGAAACGCTTGCGGAGAGCGGCGAGTTCGTCGCCGATGGCGGCCGCGTCGCCCTCGGCCTCGCCCGGCGCGCCGACTATATAATACAGTTTAATCCGCGACAGGCCGGCCGACGCCGCGACGTCCAAGCACTCCTCCAACCTCCCGGGCGGCAGCGGCTTGCCCAAACGGGCTCGCATCTCGGCCGTCGCCGCTTCCGGCGCCAGCGCGACGCTGCGCTGCCCCGAGGCGCCGAGGGCCCTCAATATCGCGGGCGTGTGGGGCGCGGCGAGCGCGAGCGAGCTGACGCTCAGCAGCATGCCCCGCGCGACGATACCTTCCGCCAACGCGGCGACGTCGTCGTGGTCGCCCAGCGCGGCGCCCACGATTCCCACTTTCTTAACCGCCGACGCCGCGGCCCCGTCCACGAGAGGCCAGAGCGACGAAAGCGCACGCCGGCGCGGCGGCGAGCTTATGACGGCCGTCTGGCAGAAAGAGCACTTACGGCCGCAGCCCCGCACCGGCTCGAGCAGTAAAAGCTTCCCGAATTCGGCATGCGGCGTCGCGAACCACGAGCCGCCGCGGTACGGCGTCAGCTCGCCTGCGCGGGAAGCTTCCACCCGGGCCGGCGCGCCCTCGAGGGGAACTAGGGCGGCGCGCGAGCCGGGCGCCCCGTACAACACGCGGTACAACGACGGCACGTACACGCCGGGAATTGCGGCGGCCCGCAGCAATATTTTTTTACGAGGCGCGCCCCAGTTCTCCGCCAGTACGTCCAGGAGGGCGGGCAACGATTCCTCCGCGTCGCCCAGAACGACGGCGTCGGCAAAGGGGGCCAGCGGCTCGGCGTTGGCCGTGACCGCGGGCCCGCCCAACACGACGAACGGGTCGAACTCGCCCCGCTCGGCGGCCCAGGGCCGGACCCCCCCGCCGGCCAACATGCCGTAGACGCGCATATAGTCGGGTTCGAAATAAACGGAGAAAGTTATGACGTCGGCCTCGGCCAGCGAGGTCCCGCGTTCCAGCCCGCGCGGCCCCTTTACGACGCCCTGGGGCGGCCTGCCGCCGCAGCTCGCGAAGTACCGCTCGGCGCGGAAAGCGGCGTGCGCGGCGACGTAGCCCCACACCAGCTGGTAGCCGAGGCCGGCCATGCCGACGCGGTAGCCGTGGGGGTAGCAGACCGCGGCCTTCAACTCGCCGTCCTCTGCCGGCCTCGTTTCGGCCAGGAACGTCTCCGCGGCCAGAAGGGCCGGGCGGCGGTGGGCGTCAGGTACGTTCGCGTAGGCCATGGAAATAATAAAAGGCGCCCCCGCGCCTCGACGACGTAGCGGGCGATGCGGCGGCCGCCGTCAGTGTTCCAGGTTTCGACATAGGAATTCTTCCGAACCCGGGGAGCATGATTCCTCCTCGAGCTGCAGCGTCGTATGACGTATGCGGAACCGCGTCGCGAGCGTCTCCTCCGCGGCGCGGCGGACGTCGTCGCTCAGCCCTCCGCACACTACCAGGTGGGCCGAGAGGTTGGTGATGTGCGAACAGAGCGCCCAGACGTGAAGGTCGTGGACCGACGTAACGCCGTCAAGGTCGGCCAGGGCCCCGGCGACGTCGCGGGGTTTCACGCCGGGGGGCGTTCCCTCCAGCAGGATCCGGACGGCGTCCCTCACTACCCGCCCGGCCCCCCAGACCAACAACGCGCCGATCGCGAGCGCCAACACGGCGTCGACGACGTACCACCCGGTAACGATGACGACTACCGCGCCGACGACGACGGCCGCCGAAGCCAGCGCGTCGCCGATGACGTGGAGGAACGCGCCGCGCAAGTTGATATCGGAGCCTATGTGCCGCCGGAGCAAGAGCGCTACGGCCGCGTTGGCCACCAACCCCACCGCGGCAATAATCAATAACCCTACTCCTTTAATAGGAGTCGGCTCGATGAGCCGTCCCACGCCCTCGACGAAAATAAACGCCGCGACGGCGAAGAGGGTAAGGCCGTTGATGAGGGCCGCGAAAACCTCGGCGCGGTGCCAGCCGTACGTCCGCTTGTCGTCGGCCGGCAGCCGGGCCAGGAGCAAAGCCCCCAGCGACAGCGACAGCGCGAAAACGTCCATGAAGACGTGCGCGGCGTCGGAGAGCAGCGCCAGGCTCCCCGCCCATATCCCGCCGATAATTTCGCCGACCAGGATAACGGCGGTGAGCGCTACGGCCACGGCGAGACGCTTCGTCGGCTCGGCCGACGGCAACTCGCCGTGGTTGTGGCCGTGACCGTGGCCGTGGCCGTGCGGACCGGCCGCGGCGTCAGCTTTTCTCGTCGGAGCTTTTATAACCGCACTCCTTTTTAGGACAGCGGTTCCACTTCCTACCCTTAAGGAGGTACGGCGAGCCGCACTTGGGACACTTCTGGTTCACCGGCACGGCGTTGGCGGTAAAGTCGCAGGTGGGGTAATTCTCGCAGCCGTAGAACGGCCGGCCCCGCTTGCCCTTTAGTTTCACTACCTGGCCGCCGCACTTGGGACACTTGGCGTCGACCTTCTGGCGCAGCGGCCGCGTGTTCTTGCACTCGGGGTAGTTGGAGCACGCGAGGAACTCGCCGTACCGGCCGCGCTTCACGACCATCGCGCCGCCGCACTTCTCGCACGTCTCCCCCGTATCCTCGGGTTCCACGGGGACGACCTTGCCGTTCTCGTCGCGCGAGAAGTTCATCGTCCCGGCGCACTCCGGGTAGTTTTCGCAGCGGAGGTACTTCCCGAACCGGCCCCACTTGACCTCCATGACGCCGCCGCACTTGGGGCAGGCCACGTCCGTCCGCTCGGAGGCCTCGTCCCGCACGGCGTCCATAACTTCTTCGGCCTGCGCCAGGTCCGCCGCGAAAGGACCGTAGAACTCCGCCAGGACGGCCGACCACTCCGCGCTCCCCTCCTCGACGGCGTCGAGCTGCGATTCCACCTGGGCCGTGAATTTCACGTTGAAGATATCCGGGAACGACGCCACCAGCAGCGCGTTCACCAGTTTACCCATCTCCGTCGGGTAAAAAATGCGGCCCCGCCTCTCGACGTATTCGCGGTCGATGATGGTTCCGACCGTCGGCGCGTAGGTACTGGGGCGGCCTATGCCGTATTCCTCCAAGGCCTGGACCAGCGAGGCGTCGTTGTAGCGCGGGGGCGGCTGGGTGAAGTGCTGTTCCGGCGTTACGCCGGCCAGCGCAACCTCGTCGCCGACCGTCAGGGTCGGCAGCCGGGTTCCGTTATCGCCGTCGCGCGGCGTAACCTTTAAAAACCCCGGGAACTTGAGGGTCTGGGCCGATGCGCGGAACAGGTACTCGCCGCCCTCGACGGTCGCGGCGGCGGTATCGAAGACGGCGTCCGCCATCTGCGACGCCAGGAACGTCCTGTAAATGAGGTCGTACAGTTTGAACTGGTCGGCGGTGAGGTACGGCTTCATCTGCGCCGGCGTCCGGGCGACGTCGGTGGGGCGTATGGCCTCGTGGGCTTCCTGGGCGCCCCGCCGCGACTTGTAGAAACGCGGCTTGGGGGGGACGTAGTCGGAGCCGAACTCCTTTTCGACGTACCGGCGGCACGCCGCCACGGCCGACGCGGCGACCCGCACCGAGTCGGTGCGCATATAGGTGATGAGGCCCACGCGGTCGCCGGCGCCGATATCCACGCCCTCGTAAAGGCCCTGGGCCACCGCCATCGTCTTCTTGCCGGTGAATCCGAATCGCCGCGCCCCGGCCTGTTGGAACTTGCTGGTCGTGAACGGCGGCGGCGGCGAACGGCGCTTCTGGCCGCGCTCGTAGGCCGTAACGAGGAAACGCCGCTTTAGGATCTTGTCCCTCTCGGCCGAGGCGTCCGCCTCGCTCGCCACCCGGCGGTCGAATTTCTCCAGCCGCCCGGGCGCCATCAACGTCTCGCCGTCGATGGATACGAGCGTGGCCGCGAAGCGTTCGCCCTCGCCGGTATCGTACTCGGCCGCTATCGTCCAGTACTCCTCGGCGACGAAATTTTCTATCTCCTCCTCGCGTTCGCATATGAGGCGCACGGCCACCGACTGCACGCGGCCCGCCGAGAGGCCGGTCGTCACTTTTTTCCAGAGGATCGGGCTGACCTTGTACCCGACCAGGCGGTCGAGGATGCGGCGCGCCTGCTGCGCCGCGACGAGGCGGAGGTCGACCTCGCGCGGCTCCGCCACGGCCGCCTTCACCGCCTCGCTCGTTATCTCGTTGAAAGAGATGCGTTGGGCGCGGTCGCCGTTTAAATGCTGCGCGAGGTGGTGCGCTATGGCCTCGCCTTCGCGGTCGGGGTCGGTAGCCAAATAGATGACTTCCGCGTTGGCGGCGGCCTTCACCAGGCCCTTGAGGATCTTCTCCTGCCGCGGCGTCGAAACGTACGTCGGCTCAAAAGCCTGGTCGACCTCGACGCCGAGCGACGACTTGGGCAGGTCCATCACGTGGCCCTGGCAGGACTTCACGGCGTAGCCGCCGCCGAGGATCTTGGCGATGGTTTTGACCTTGGCCGCCGACTCGACTATTATCAGCTTTTTTCCCATAATGACGGATTACATGAAAACGCGACGGTAATTGTTGCCGGGGAGTTTCTCGATCAGGCCCGCGATTTCGAGAGATAGGAGCGCGGTCGCGGCCCGGGCCGGGTCCCACGCCGCCCGGGCGGCGAGGTCGTCCGCGGTCACCGGCTCGTGGCCGACGTGTTTCAAAAGGTCCCGCTCGTCCGGCCCCAACGACTCCATTGCCGCCGGAGAAGCGGTCGCCGACCCGCGCGCGGCGGACGCGAATTGGGGCGCTATTTCCTCCAATATTTCCTCCGCCGAGCCGACCGGCTTCCCGCCGCCGCCGATGAGCTTGCGACAGCCGTCGCTCGCGCGCGAAAAAATGCTACCGGGCACCGCGAATACCTCGCGGCCCTGCTCGGCGGCGTGATACGCCGTAATGAGGGCGCCGCTCTGTTCACCGGCCTCCACGACGAGGACCCCCGCGGCGAGGCCGCTTATAATCCTGTTGCGGCGCGGGAAATTCTGGGCCTCGGGAGGCGCGGACGGCGGAAATTCCGAGATTATCATCCCGTCCGCGCATATCTCGCGGTATACTTCTCCGTTCTCGGGCGGGTAGACGACGTCGGCGCCGCACCCGAGGACCGCCGCCGTAACGCCGCCGGCCTCGAGCGCCGCCCGGTGCGCGCAGGTATCGATGCCGCGGGCCATGCCGCTCACGACCGCCACGCCGGCCTCCGCCAACGACCCGGCTATATGAGCCGTCGCGCGCCGGCCGTAATCAGTGGGGCGCCGCGTGCCGACGACCGCGACGGCCGGCGCCGGGACACGGTCCAAGCCGCCTTTGAAATAGAGGACCGGCGGCGGGTCGTATATCGCGCTCAACATCTCGGGGTAGTCGTCCTCGCCCCACACGAGGCAACGCAGGCCGAGTTCCTCGGCCCGGGCCATCTCCTTATCCACGGCGTCCCAATCGTCGAAAGCCGTCACGGCGCGCGCCCGCTCGTCGCCTATCCCCTCTACGGCCGCCAACTCGTCGTAACCTTTCGTGAAGACGTCGGCCGCGGTGCCGAACGTTTCCACCAGCCGCCGGAAATACACGCTGCCGATTCCGGCGACGCGGGCCAGCGCCAGGCAAGAACGTACGCGTTCGCGACGACGGGGTTCCATTAAGGCCGGATTGTATTCGACGGCGGCGGCGCTGTCAAGGTAAAACTACCCGACGTATCTGCTTGACCGCTCCGGGGCGGTATGTTATTCCTTTTACCATAGTGCGCGCGCTTTTAAAAGCAACAATCCTCCCCGCGCTCTTGCTCGGTTGCGGGGTATCGTTCGCACAGGACGAGGGTACCGACATCGAACCGGAACCCGGGTACTTGCCGGCGACCATATACCCCGCGGTGTACCTGTTCGGCGGCGCGGCGCGCGGCGTCACGTACGACGCCGCGGCGGATATCTCCGGCCGGGCGGCGGCGGCAGGCCTGGCGGAAAGCCTCGACGACGTAGGGCCCATGTACGCCTTCGGCTTCACGTTCGACTTCTACCTCTACGAGGGCTTGAGCGCCGGCCTGAAACTGACTCACGAGATTGCGCGCGAGCACAAAGTCGACCTGAAATACGATTACGGGACGTTCCCCAAATCACCGCCGCCGACTATGGCGCCGAAACTTATCGAGGAACGTCTCGCGTACAGGTTGCAAAACGTGGATTACAAATTGACGCTCAAGTACGCGGCGTTCCCCGAGTGGTTCGCCACGCCGTACGTCGCCGCCGGCCTGGGCGGCAACTCGACGGTAATGAAAATCGAGGACCGGATATCGGACCCCATACTCCAAAAGGGGAACAACGGCATCCTTTTGACGAACGGTATTATCCAACAGTTCTCTTTCGATTGGGCGCTTTACGCGGGCATTCAGGTGAACATAGGCGATAATTTCTTCCTGGTCGCCGAGTACAACCGCGACCGGCAGTTCCACGAGCACGAATTCGCCGGCTATAAATACAATACCGGCCTCGACGGATTCTACGCCGGCGCCGGATGGCGCTTCCTCTAAGAACGGAACCCTCGAAACCGAGAAAAAGGATTTTATGAGGTTGCTGGCAATTAAAACGCACGCCGCGGGCGACCTTCTGCTCATCACGCCGGCGCTGAGGGCGCTGCGGCGGAGCGGCGACGACGTCAGCGTTATCCTGCTCACCGGCCAGGCGAACGCCCAAGTAGCGCAGGCCATACCCGGAATTGACGCGTACCTGTTCGTCAAAGAGGGCTCTCTCTTCCGGAGGAACCCGCTCGAGCTCTACAAACTCCTGCGCAATATAAAACGATCGGGCGTCGAGAAGGCGGTAATCTTCCAACCCTCGCCGAGGTTGACGCGTTTCGTGCGCCTGGCCGGCATTCCCGTATACGCCCCCTTCAGGGGCACGAAGCCCCCGCGGCGCCTCGCCGGCGGCGTTCCCTGGCGCCCGAACGCCGATAAATACATAGCCGAAAACTACGTCGAGGTAGCCGAAGCGGCGGGCGGCGGGCGCGACGACCTGCGGCTCGATTTCGTTTTCCCGAAAGGCGTACCCAATGCCTCCGAGATAACGGGCCTGCGGGGCAAGAAGAAATACGTCGCTCTGGCGCCGAGCGGCGGCCGGAACCCGCGCGAAAAGGTCGTCGCGAAACTACCGCCCGCCTATTTCTTCGGCGAAATCATCGACTTCATCCTGGGCGAAACCGGCCGGCCGGTCGTGATCATCGGCGGCCCGGGGGACGTGGAACGTTGCGCCGCGGTCGCGGCCAAGACGACCAAAAACCCTATCGTCAACATCGCGGGCAAGACGAACGTATTCGAGTGCGCCCGCGTAATCGAAAAAGCGGCGTACGTCATAACCATCGACTCGCTGCCCATGCACATCGCGGTAGCCCTCCAAAAACCGACGCTGGCCCTCTTCGGGCCGACGAACCCCCAAGCTCTCCTTCCCCCCCACGGCCCCGTTACGGCCGTCGCCGCCGAACTCGAGTGCGCGCCCTGCTACGCCAACTCGCCGTTTCCCAGCTGCAAGCGGCCCTTCAAGTATGAATGCCGCGAAAGGATACCGCTGGCGCCCGTCAAGGAATTTATCTTGCAACGCGGGTAAAAATAAGTTATTATACCATATAAGAATAGTCATATATAAACCCGGGCCGGGCGCACCGTACGAAAGCGAATCGCGGCGCCGGGATGTTTTAGCTTTGAGGGGAGCGAATATGCGCACGGGGATTATGCTTGCGGTAGCGGCGGCCCTCGGCGCCCTCGTAACGTCTTGCGGCGAGGACGCGCCGGCGGCGCCGACGGTTACGTTGGGGTCGTGGGAAGTCATCCGGCCGCCGTACGACGGCGCCTGGACCCACTGCGACGTCCAGAGCGACGGCACGATTTGGGCGACCGTTCTGCGGGACGGTTCCAAACGGGCCGCCGTCGCCCGTTTTAAAAACGGCGTTTGGACGATAGAAGAATTCGAGGCCGACGTTACGGAAGCGCTGAACGACATCCTGATGTTCGACGACGGCTACGGCTGGGCCTGCGGCAACGCCGGCGCCATTCTCGAATACCGCGCGGGCCGGTGGTTTTTGAACCGACCCTACAACGACCTCGAGTATTTCCACCTGGCCGGATACGATTCCCGGCACGTCTGGGTCAACGCCATTTCCCGGCCTTACGGCGTCCCGGCGATATTCTTCTACGACGGGATCGAATGGAACGAGGTACCGAAACCTCAGGGCCACACCAGCTTCGGCCCCATATACATGACCGCGCCGAACGCGGGTTTTATGGTGGGCCGAACGAGCCGGGGCGATAAGGTCCTGAGCTTGGAAGGTATGAGCTGGCAGCCGGCCTTCACTTTCAACGAACCGCTGCACTTCTACGATATAGAGGGCGCCGGCGGTGCCGTCTACGCGGTCGGCGAGCGGCGGCTGGCGGTGGAAAAGGTGGGGCGCATCTACCAACTGGCGCCCGGCGTCAGAGACATAACGCCGCTCGAGCCGGCGCCGGAAGATTACTACTACCGCACCTGCTACGCCGACGCGGACGGCGGCCTGTGGGTAGCCGCCGCGCCGTACGCGGCTTTCTCCGACGCCAGTTACAAGTTACTCTACTGGGACGGCGAGCGGTGGACCGAGGCCGGCGTGGGAAACGACACGGGCGAAATCGCTCGCTTCTTCGACATCGAATTCGTCGGGACTTCGGGCTGGGCCGTGGGCGGCACGACGTACGCCCTGTACCGGCGGCCTTAAATTTTGAAGCCGGCCCGCAGGCCGGCTTTTTTATTTGGCGTAATCGCCCTCTATAGCCTTTATCTTATCCAATCTTCGGGCGTGCCGGCCGCCCTCGAACGGCGTCTCGAGCCAAACGGCCAGCATCTCCCGGGCGTATTGGAATCCCGTCTGGTCGCCCGAGAGCACCAGGACGTTGGCGTCGTTGTGGGCCCGCGTCAGCCGGGCCATGTAGACGGTCCAGCACAGCGACGCGCGCACTCCCGGGACCTTGTTGGCCGCCATCGACATGCCGAGGCCGGTAGCACATATTAATATGCCGCGCTCGGCCTCGCCCCGCGCCACCGCCTCGGCCGCGGCCCGGCCGAAGTCCACGTAGTCGCAGGACTCCTCGCAGTCGGTGCCGAAGTCGACGACCTCGTGGCCCAGCTCGGCGGCGACGCCCTTCAAGTACTCCTTCAACGGGTAGCCGCGGTGGTCGGCCGCGAAAGCTATCTTCATGCGTCCATACCTCGCTTCTTCGCCTCGGCTATGTAGCGCGCCTTCATCTCGGCGTACAGCGGGAACCGCTCGCACAGCTCGCGGACCTCTTCGCGGACCGCGGCGACGACGGCGTCGTCGTCCACGTTCTTGAGCACCCGGGCTATCATGTCGCCGATGGCCTCCATCTCCGGCTCCTTCATACCGCGCGTGGTCAGCGCCGGCGTGCCGATGCGGACGCCCGACGTCACGAACGGCTTCTCCGGGTCGAAGGGGATGGTATTCTTGTTGACGGTTATCCCGGCGTCCTCGAGGCGCTTCTCGGCCACCTTGCCCGTCAGGCCGAAGGGGCGCAGGTCCACCAGCATGAGGTGGGTGTCCGTGCCGCCGGAGACGATGCGCAGGCCGC
>DATKXQ010000302.1:0-12006 GCA_035528975.1 bacterium | reverse complement strand
ACCCCAATATCGTACGCGTATACGACTTCGGCGAAGACGCCTCCCACATCTACTACACTATGGACTATTACGCCGGATGGAGCCCTTACCCGGCGACGAAGTCCATAGACCTCCCGTATCTCTTCGATTTTTCGCTGCAGCTGTTGTCGGCTCTGGACTACATCCACAGCCGCGGCGTCATCCACGGCGACGTGAAACCCAGCAACATTTTCGAGGACGCCTCCGGCGTTCGGAGGAAGTTCATACTGGGCGATTTCGGCTTAGTACGGCGGGTGGAGGGCGGTACGCGGTACCCGGTCTCCGGCACGATGGAGTATATCGCGCCGGAGGTTTTCCAGGGGATTCCCGACGACCCGCGTTCGGATTTGTATTCCTTCGGCATCCTGCTGTTCCGGGTAGTCGCGAGCTGCCTCCCGTTCCTGCCGGGCGACGATATCTCGAGGATCAAGCGCAAGCCGACGTACAACTACGTTCGCCTGAGCGAGGTGACCCCCGAAGTGTACCCGGGGCTGGACGAGTACGTCGCGGCGCTGGTCCAACACAACCCCGCGGACCGGTTCGACTCGGCGTACGAGGCCATCACGGCCTTGGTCGAACTCGCGAAGCGGATCGACGTCCCCTTGCACGAGCAGGTTTCCCTGGACACCGAGCTCGCGCTGGGGAAATTCTTCGAGTACGAGCGCGAGGTCGCGGAGGTTTTTAAAGAGGGGGGCAAAGACGGGCGCGGGTCGGAGGTTTTCCTGTTGGCGGGGTCCGGCGGCGTCGGGAAGACGTCGTTTATCCGGGAGGCGGGCAAGATCATGCAGTTGAAGGGCGGTTTATTCCTCTACGTCGATTGCGGCGGCAAGGACGGCGCGTTGGCGTCGTTGCGGCGGGAACTCGGCGGGGCGGGCGCCGCGGCGGAATCGACCGACGCCGACGGGGCCGAGGGCGTATCGGATTCTCTGGAAACCGCGCTGGTGGGGACGCAGGCGTACCGGCCGACCACCGACGCCGACACGCTGAGGGCTTTCGGCGAGCTCTCCGAGCGATACGGCGCGTCCCTCGTCGCGCTGGACAACGTCGACGCCGCCGACGCGGGCCTGGCCGCCTCGACCTCCCGCCTTTTGGATTACCCGTACAAGGGTAAGGTGAAGTTCGTTATCGCTTCGAGGGGCCTGACCGATGAGGCGGGTTCGGCCTTCGCTGGCAACGTGTTTTCGGGATCGGAAATAATTTCGCAGGTGAAGAAGTTCGAGCTCCGCGGCTTCTCGGCCGAGACTACGGAAGCGTACCTCAAATACGCCCTCGGCGTCACGGCGCTCGACCCCGCGCTGCTGCGGCACGTCCAGGACCGGGCTAAGGGCAACCCCGCGGTCACACGGCGGATTATCGAGGCGTTGGCCACCGGGGGGGTTATCGTCCGCAAGTTGGACGGGTGGCACGTCGACTACCGGAGATTGAGGGGGGCCGGCGTACCGTCGGCATCCAGCGACTACTTCGCGGTTTTTTTGGGTCGGTTGCGAGACGACGAGCAAGCAGCCCTCGCGGCGGCCGGCGTGTACGGCCACCACTTCCCGGCGGCGTTGATAGAGGAGAAGACGTTTTTGGGAAAGTTGGTCAAAGCCGGCATCGTCGCCCAACGGGAAGGGATAGGGGCGGGGTACTCCTTCGCCGACGCCGCGGTGCACAGCTACGTTTTCGAGTGGGCGCGGCGCACGCACGCCGCCGAAGGGTGCGGCCGCGTAGTCGAGTTCCTGCGAAACAACCCGAACCGCGATGGGGAGGCTTTGGCTATCGAGGGACGGACGTACCTGTTGATGGGGAAGAGCGCAGAAGCGCGCGGGTCGCTGGTCGAGGCCGGCCGGTTGGCGCAGCGGAGCCGGGACTTCGAGAAAGCCATCGAGCTGCTCGAGGCGGCGCTGGCTACGGAGGGCGTGTGGGAACCCGGCGCGTACGAGGAAGCGGTATCGGATCTCGCGGCCTCCTATTCCGCGCTCGGCGACCACAGGTCGGCTTTGGAACAATACGAGACGTTGGCGCGCACCGGGGGCGGCGGCGCCGCCGAGGCCGAGCGCGTGTTGAGGATATCGAAGGAGAGGTTGGCCCTCGGCGACTACGGGAGGCCGGCGCGGGACCTGGAGGAGATCGCGCCGGAGGGTCTGGCCGTCGACGACGGCTTCCTCCGGCACGCGTTGTTGGCGTGGGCCTACTTCGGCGTTAAGGATTTCGCGCGGGCGGAGGAGTGCGCGCGGACGGCCGAGGAACTCGCGGTCTCCACGGGGCGCAAGGACATCCGGGCCTATATAAAATATATCAAGGGCGTCATTTTCTACGATCGGGGGGAGCGCGACGCGGCGTTGGCGGAGTTGACCGAGGCGGCCCGTTTGGCGGAGGAGGCCGGCAAGCTGCGTCTCGCCGCCATCGCCCTGAACCTGTCCGGCGAGGTTTTCGTCTGGAGGGGGGAATTCGATAAGGCGGAGAGAGCGATGCGGAGGGGGACCGAGTTGGCCCGGAAGGCCGACGACCGCTACGCGGTAGTGTCCTCGTTGGCGGGTTTAGGGCAAGTTTACTTCAAGCAGGGGTACGTTAAGAGGGCGCAGCGGGAATTCGAACTCGCCGAGGCGGAGTGCCGGCTTATTGCCAACGACGAGTTATTGTCTGAGATCTACGCCAGCGCGGGCGTGAACATGATTATAGGGGGGGAGTACCGCAAAGCGGAGTTCTACTTCGACATGGTCGAAGGGTTGGATACTTGTCCCGAAACGGTGTCGGCCTTCGTGCGCTACTACCGGGCGTTGATATGCTCGGAGACCGGGGAGCTCGAGAAGGCCCTGGAGCACCTCGCGACCGCGGAGGACGTCTTGACGCGCTGCCGGGCGACGGAGGCCTTGAATACCGTCCGGTCCCTCCGGGGCCGCGTATTCTATCTCGGGGGGGATTTGCCGCGGGCGCGGGACGAGTTGGAAGCTTGCCTTCGGGCCAACGAAGAAGCCGGCGATAGGATGGAGGCCGCCAAGGTTATCCTGACGCTGGGGGAGCTGGCGTGGGCCGAGGGCGATGCGGAAATGGGGGAATCGCACCTCGACGAGGCCCTGGCGCGTTTCACGACCTTGAAGAATAAGTATTATATGGCGGCGTGTTACTTGGCGCGCGCGAGATTAAAGCTGTCCGTGTTCCACGAGGAACCGGAGGCCGACATAATCGACCAGGTTCAAATCGACCTCGAAAACGCGAAAGCTCTGTTCCGAGAGATCGGCGTGCATAAATATCGCGTCCAGATATTCGAGTTGGAAGGTGACGTATTTATGGCAAGGCAACGAGACCGAGAAGGCGAAGAGAGACTGGCCAAGTTGGCCGGGGACTTGAAAGAGCTATCCGAGCAAAAGAACCTCGATGAGCTGCTGAAGTTCGTTTTGAACTACTTGACGGAGGAGCTCGGAGCCGACCGGGGCGTTATCTTCCTCTTCGACGAGCACAGGAACATGTTGCGCATCAGGGGGACCGCGGGCATCGACGATTCCACCCTCGAAGACGCCTCGGCGATAAGCCAGACGATAATAGGCCAGGTGGCGGGGTCGCGCAAAGGGGTATTCGCCGCCGACGCGGCCCAGGACCTCCGTTTCAAGGACAGCGCGAGCGTCCAGCTCCAAGGGATACGGTCGTTGCTCTGTCTGCCGCTGGCCGCGGCGGGCGACTTCCAGGGCGTCGTCTATCTGGATAGCCTGGAGAGAGAAAACCTGTTTCGGGAAGAGGACTTGAACTTCGGGCAAATTTTCGCCCGGAACGCGGCGTACGAGATCGAGAGAAGACGGCGGGAGGCGGAGAGCGAACATCCCTCGTTGGGGTTCCGGGCCGGGGAGGCGCCCGGTTACGGCGATATCGTCGGTTCGTCGTCCGCCGTACGAGTGCTGCGTTCCGCGGTGGCGGCGGCGGCCAAGAGCTCGGTGGACGTTTTGGTGGTGGGCGAATCGGGGACGGGTAAGGAGCTGGTCGTAAAAATGATCCACGCGCAGGGTCCCAACGCCGACGAACCTTTCATCGGCATCAACTGCGCTGCGATTCCCGAGGCTTTGCTGGAGAGCGAGCTGTTCGGCATCGAGAGGGGGACCGCGACGGGCGTCGACAAGAGGATCGGCCTGTTCGAGCGCGCCGGCGCGGGGACAATTTTCCTCGACGAAGTCGGCGCCATGGACCTCAATACGCAGTCGAAGCTCCTGCGGGTGTTACAGGAGAAGCGTTTCTTGCGCTTGGGAAGCCGGGGCCACAACACCATCCCGTTGAGGGCGAGGGTCGTCAGCGCCACGAACGCGGACCTGGCCGCGGTGATCGCGGACGGGAAGTTCCGCGAGGACCTCTTCTACCGACTCAACGTTTTCATGATCAAATGCTCGCCGTTGCGCGAACACAAAGAGGACATTCGCGAGCTGCTGGAGCATTTCATATCGATTTATTGTAGCGGCGCCAAGAAGGACCGGCCTCGTTTTTCGGACGCGTGCGCGGATATTTTATCGGCGTACGATTGGCCCGGCAACGTGCGCGAGCTGGAAAATTGCGTGCGGTACGCGTTGGCGAATTCCACGTCGCCGGTTATCGAGCCGAGGGTTTTGCCCGGCCACCTCGGCGAGACGCCGGGGCACACTCCGGAACTCGCCGGTTCTACTCTAAACGAGTCCCTCGCCCGGTTGGAGCGGGATATTATATTGAAGGCTCTGCGCGAAAACGATTGGGTGAAAGCGCACGCGGCGCGGAGCCTGGATATTTCCGAGACGAATTTACGGTATAGGATGAAAAAACACGGCATTACCGAAAAAGACAGGTTTACGATTAAATAGTCGCAAATCGGGGCCCCGTCCCGCTAATTTTCGACCAGGCCGCCGGTTTTGGCGGCTCATTTTCTCCTATTAATTATAAGTCCTATTTCGCTTTACGGCCGCCGATACCGTCCGCGCCGCCGATTTTGGCGTATGCCGGCGGACGCTCCCGTAAGGCGTGATACGTAATTACCTGATAAACAACTAATTAGAATTGTGGCACGGATATTGCTATATTATAATTATACAACCTATATGAGGAGGTACGACGAATATGAGGTTCCTAAAGAAGTTGGGTTTGTTATGTGCGGGTGTTGCGTTTCTGCTGTCTTTATTGATACCGGCTGCGGCCTCGGCGGGTGAACCTTTACCGCCGATTTACCCGCCGCCGCCCGCTACGCCGCCCCCCGGCGGCGGTATCGGCGGTTAACGGTAGTACTTTACGGGCGGAGGGTGGCGGGTTCGTCAAAGGACCCGTGGCTTCCCGCCCGAACGTTTAGTATTAACGTCAGCGTTTGGAGATTCTAATGGGTGTTGACTCGTGGCCCGCCGCCGACGATATCGTGGCGGCGTGCGGGTACGCTTTGCGCGATGCGGCCTGCAGCCTCGTGGCCGACGTTATCGACTACGGCGACATCAAGTGGAACTGCGCCGAAGTCGCCCGGGGCCTTAAGAGCGAGCTGGACAATCGGCGCTATACGCCGGAGGCCATATCGTACGTGGGCGTTCCGGAGACGCCGTTTACGGTACGGCCTCGTCCCGTCATATCCATCCGGGACCTTATAGTGATCTACTCCTTTTTGATAAAGCTCGCTCCGCATTTGGACTCGAAGCTGTCGCCGGCGGTTCTGACCCATCGGTGGGGGCCCGGGGCGGTTTCGGCGTCGCACCGCCGCGCGGGAGAGAATAGAAACGAGGGGCCCGCGTCCGACGAGGGAAGGTTGCCGAGCCGGGGAGACGACGGCTGTTGCGGCGCGGGGAGTTACGCCGCGGGGCCGGACTGCTATACGCCGCTAAAAGCCTCGGCCTCGCGTTACGGTTTTTGCGCTAAGATGGACGTAAATGGCCTGTTGGAAAATATAAACGTCAATTTTTTGTATTTCGAAATTTTGAAATCTTCGGAAGAGAATGGGGGCGGCCTTCCGGGTTTCAACGCCGCGTTGGAGGCGTTATTCGGCATATATGAGTTCTGGGCCCGCGAGGAGAACGGCGACTCGAGCACGAGGAATTTCATATCGGCGGAAGACAACGTTTCGAAGTTCCTGGCGAACTTCGCTTTGTTGGAGCTGGACCGGGCCATGGAGAACGGCGTCGACGAAGCGGCGAGGACGTATTATAGATATTTCCAAGACGTCGTATTTTTCGCGGATAGCGAGGACGAAGTCCGTCACACGCTGTCGGCGTCGGAAAGGGTTTTGAGGAGTGTGGGTTTCGACGCGCGGTCCCAGCGGTCGCGTTTGATGCCGGCCGCCGCGCTGCTCGACGAGGAGGCGGAGGCCTGGCTCGAGAAATTAGATACGCGGAGGCCGCGTGCGGCCGACGCCCGGGACTTCATGGAAGGCGAATACTTCAACGGCGACGTCGAGAAATGGGGCCGGCCTTACTTCCGCGTACTGGAGGTCCTGCGGGAAGAGGGCGACGATTCTTTCTTTAATCAGGTCCTCCAAACTTTCCTGCACAATCCCACGCACGCCCTGTTGGCTCACAACTATAGATATCTTCGGCATTTCTCGGCGCGGTTCTTTTTCACGAGCGCGGTAGTGGTGGCGTTGAGCCGGCAAAGCGTAAAGATCCCGTTCCACAGTTATTACCTTTATCGCATCGGCGCCTACGACCGCGGCTATTCGCCGGCGTTGAAGGAGATGGCGTTGTACGACGTCGCGGACGCCGCGAAACAGTGGTATTGGCGGGCCGGGGCGCTATTCGCCCTGAACACCTTCGACTTGCCCTCCGGCGTGCTCGACGAGATCGAGGCGTTGACCGCGAACGAGTCCCATCCCGGGGTGATGCGCGCCGCCCGCGTAGTTTCGCAACAACGGCCCGCGGGAGAAGGGGACGGGGCCTCCGGCGGCGAAAAACGTCGGCCCGGCCTGCGAGACGGCTTTTTGGAGGAGTACTTCCGGCGCGTTGCGACGGAGGAGGCGCTGGCCCGCACGCTGTTGGAAGAAATACGGGGAGTCTCGGTCGATTCGCCGGATTTCGTCGACCGCCTCCATCAATTGGATTTGTTGAAAAACAACGCCGCCGTGAAAGACGAATTCCTGGACGTGCTCGACCACAAGATCGCCGAATGCGACCTCTCGTGGACGCGGCTGCTGGTGAGATTGGAGGGCATCAGGAACCGGCGCTTGCGCTAGCGGCGGGGGAGGAGGTTCGCCGCCGGCCCGTTCTATACGCCGACAGGTACAAGCGCCCGGGACCCCGGGCGCTTTCGATTATCTGCGGGAGGGGCCCGGGGGCCGGTTGCCGCGCGTCCGCGGCCGCGGAAGGAGGCCGGCGCCGGAAAGCGCTAGTAGCCGACGTCGCCGTACAGGTATTCCTGGGTCAGGCGCTCGCGGGGGTGGGCGAAGAAGCCCTCGGCCGGCCCCTGCTCGACGATTTCGCCGAAATATATGAAATTCACGTTGTCGGCGATTTTCTTGGCCTGGCGCAGGACGTGGGTCACCAATATAATGGTGTAGTCGGCCTTGAGCTTCACGAGCAGCCCTTCGATCTTTTTGGCGGCCACCGGGTCGAGGGCCGAGGTCGGTTCGTCGCACAGGATAACCTCGGGTTCCACCGCCAGGCCCCGGGCCAGGCACAGGCGCTGCTGCTGGCCTATCGACAGCGCGGTGGCCGGCTCCTTGAGCCGGTGGTTAACCTCTTCCCACAGGCCCACGGCCTCCAGGTAGTGTTTGACCTTGTCGTCCAGCGTGCTCCGGTCGCGGGTTCCGTGGATCCGCAGGCCGTAGGCCACGTTGTTGTAAATCGACATCGGCAGCGGGTAGGGCTTCTGCGAGAGGAGGCCCATCTTCTTGCGGATCGCGATGACGTCGACGCCGGGGGTGAAGATGTCTTCGCCGTCGACGATTACTTTCCCCGAGATTTTCACGCTCTCCGTAAGGTCGATAAGGCGGTTGAAGCATTTGAGCAGCGTGGTCTTCCCGCACCCCGACGGCCCCATGATCACGGTTATCTTCCGGCGCGGCGCGGAGACGTTGACGTCCTTCAATATGTGGTGCTTCCCGATCCAGACGTTTAAGTCGCGCGTGATTATTTGAGGGTTCATAATTTTCACCTACTTTACGACGTAACGCGAAAGTCGCTTCGTCAGCAGTCGCGAAACCACGCTCACCACGAGCACCAACACGAGGAGGACGAAGGCCGCGGCGTAGGCCCGTCCCCGGACCTCCGGCATCGGCGACGTGGAGAGAAAGAATATCATCGTCGGGAGCGCCGCCGCGGAGTCCAGCAGCGAGCGCGGGATGAAGTCCGTGAAGCCGGCGGTGAAGAGGATCGACGCGGCGTCGCCGATGCCGCGGCCGAACGCCAGCAGGACCGCCGACAATATCCCGGGACCCGCCTGCTTCCACACGACGTTGACCGCGGTCTCGGCCGGGTTGGACCCCAGGACGTGAGCCGATACCTTTAGCTCCGGTATCACCGTGCTCATGGATTCGTCCATGACGCGCGTCATGATCGGGATCTCCAGCAGCGTGAGCGCCGCTATCCCGGCGAGCAAGCTGGTCCCGATGCCCACGAAGGCCATTATGACGAAGCATATGACGCCGTAGACGATGGAGGGGATGCCCCATAGGAGGTCGAGGACCGTGCGCACGGCATTGGCCGGGCGCGAGCTCGAGAATTCCGGCTGCAGGTACGTCGCGACGGCGATGCTGAAGAAGAAAGCCAGGACCGTCGCGCTCACCGCCAACAGCAGCGAGCCCACGATGGCGTTCAAGATCCCGCCGCCGCCCCCCATGTAGTAGCCGGCCGTCGGCGTGCGCGTGAGCATCTCGACGCTGAGAGCCGGCGCGCCCTTGACCAGAACGACGGCGACGATGCCGACCAACGATACCGTCACGACCGCCAGCGACAGCAACATCAGGACGCGGAACACGGCCTCCTGCGTTCTGCCCCGGCTCACGCGCCCTCTCCCAGTTGGGTTTTCTCGAAGTTCCTTTTTATGAGCCGTGCCAGGTAGTTGAACAGCAGCACGACCAAAATCAGTATGAGCGCCAAGAGCATCATCGCGGAGTCGTACCGCGGCACCGACATCATTTCTCCGTACGTACTGGCGATGATCGACGGCAGCGTCGCGCCGGCGTCGAACAGCGACCTGGGGACGCGCGGGAGATTGCCCACCAGCATCGCGACGGCGATCGTTTCGCCGAACGCCCGGCCCAACCCCAGGAGAACGGCGGAAAAGACGCCCGGCAGCGCCGCCCGCAAGACCACCAGCTTCGTGGTCTGCCATTTGGTGGCGCCGACCGCGAGCGACGCTTCCCTCGTCTCCTGCGGGACGGCTTGAAAGACGTCGACGCATACCGAGATTATTATCGGAAAGACCATGACGGCCAGGACGAGGGAGGCCGAGAATACGCAGAACCCGGTCGAACTAACGCCGAAGAGCGGCGCTACGCCGTCGCGAACCCAGGGCACGAGGACTAATATGGCGCACATGCCGTAGACCACGGAGGGTATGCCGGCCAAAACGTCGATGAAGGATTTCAAAACGTGCTTGCCGTAGCCGCGGACGTACTCGGCGATGTAGATGGAGCTCAATATGGATACGGGGACCGCGAGCAGCATGGCCAGGCCGGTCACGTATATCGACCCGAGTATTATCGGGAAGAAGCCGAACCGCCCCCGCATGGGGTTCCACTCGGAGGAGAAGAGGATGTCCGGCAGCGACTCGTGCCGCAACAAGAACGCGGCCTTGTAGGTCAGGACCGCGACGACGACGAAGAGGAACGCGCACACGACGAACGCCGCCAGCTGCAGCGCCCGGCGAAACAGAACCGCCTTGGCGCGGCGGAAGGGCGGGGGGGCTTTCTCCGTCGACGTCGGCATACGGCGCCTACAGCTTCTTAAGCTCGGCCTCCAGCTTGGCCGGGGGCAGCGGTATGTAGCCGCCTTCCGGGACGAACTTTTGGCCGTCGGTCAGGATCCACTTCACGAACGCCGCGGCCTCGCCCTGGAACCGGTCCTTCGCGACGAGGTGGAGGTCCCGGGCGGGAGGGGAGGGGTACGTGCCGGCCGCTATGGCCTTTAAAAGGGCCGTTTGGTCGCCGTAGAAATTTTCGCCGGCGTCGAGAAGGCCGTTGCCGTCGAGGTCGATGGGCGCCACCGTTACGCCGGCGACGTTTTTCCCGGTCCTAATGTCGTAGGCGAAGTTTACGTTGTTGTAGCCGATGGCGAAGATATCGTTTTTGACCGCCGCCGCCAGGTCCGGGTCGTTCATGATGCCGGCGTCGGCGGCGTTCGTCAGGTCCTCTTGCGTATAGTCCCCCAGGTACTTGGCCCACGTCTCCGCGGCGCCGCAGGAATCCGCCCGCGTGTAAACCTTGAGCGGGTCCTTGACCGCCGGGTCGCCTACCAGTTCGCCCCAGGTTTTTATATCACGCGTTATGAAGATCTTCACGAACTCTTCCCGCGTCACGCCGCGCGCCCTTAATTTTTCCAACACCGGATTCCGCGAGTTGACCGTGGGGACGACGGCGTCCTTGGTGACCGAGATGTAGACGGCACCCTTGGCTACCTCTTCCGGTTTGACCTCCCGCGAGACCATGCCGAGGTCGACCAGGCCCGCGAGGGCGTCGGCCATTCCCTTGCCGGCCCCTCCCCCCGAGACCTCGACCCTGACGTCCGGGCGGACTTTCTTGTATTCCTCCACCCATTTCGTCATCATGGGGTATAGCGCGTACGCGCCGGACACCTTGAGGGTCTTGGCGCCGCCCTTTCCGGCGCACCCGAGAAAAGCCGGCGCCGTCACGGCGACCGCCATGATGATCGCCGCCGCGGCTAACCCCTTCGCGAACGACGGCGTCCGGTTGCGTTTTCCGATTTCCATAGGGATATTCCTCCTGTAAGGTGCTTAATACATATATCATATTTACTATATGGGATATATAATATAATTAATCGCCCAAGTCAAGAAAAATATTTACCCCAGCCGCCGGGTCCGTTTATAACCCCGCTTGCGCATAATAATTAGTTGCATTTCGCGGCCGATATGTTATAATATATAAGGTTAAAGGTCATGTATGTTTTTCGGGTTCCGCGGATAAGACTTATGAACGTTAAATATAAATATGTAGTCGCGTTTTTCGCGCTGGCGGCCGCGGCCTTCGGGTCCGAGAACGTCGTCCTGAACGCCGGCTTCGAGGCCGGCGGGTTGGCCCCCTGGACCGCGAACAATATGTCGGCGTCGCGGGAGGGGGCGTATTCCGGGGACTACGGCGCCTATTTCTTCGTGCGGCTGGAGGGGGACGGCTGCGCGGGTGGCGCTCAGGCCGACGCAGAGCAGGTCGTGTGGGGGGATATAAAACAGGATTTAGGCCGCGAGATAACGCCGGCCGAGTTGCGAGGCGTGGACTTCCGGGTATACTACGCGCCCGACGTCGAGGGGAACCCCTGGCGGCTGGACGTGGCGCTGGGGCCCAACGAATATATCTTGAGCTCGAGCCGGGGCGAGCTAAAAAAAGGCTGGAACCACATTTGGATTCCGGTGGAACGCGTGACGCGGCCTTTCTCGTTCGCCTACGTCAAGCCGTCGCTCGAGACCGGTTGATCGCCGGGCCTTACCTACGCGGCGGCCGTAGACGACGTATCGATTCGAATAACAGGCGTGGCGGTGACGCCCACCTCCTTGGGTAGAGTTAAGACGCTCTTCAACTAGGGCGTTAACCGCGCGATCAATCGGCGGCCTTCGGGCCGCCGTTTTGATTTTTAACGCCGCGGGCGATAAGTTATTCGAACGACGCTTTAACACGCCCGAACGACGCGGGCTCGACGGCGTGGTACGCGTCGTCCGTGGCCTGCCACAGGTCCCAGCCGCCGTGGCCGCCCTCCCGGCCCGAGCCGAAGAAGATAAATCCGCCCATCGCGCCGGCGTTGCACTTGAACGAGGCGCCCAATTCGATCGCCGCCGAGTTGACCGCCGGGCCAAGGTTGACCGGCGCCTGCCACGCGCCCCCCTCGTACACCGTATACCACATGTCGACGCTGCCCT
>DATKXQ010000301.1:0-2268 GCA_035528975.1 bacterium | reverse complement strand
AGGGCCAACCCGCCAATATGCCGATGCTGGCGGCCCTTCGCGAACGCGGGTGTTCGCTCGTAGACTACGAGCGCATCGTCGACGACGAGGGGAGGCGGCTGGTCTTCTTCGGCCGCTTCGCGGGGCTGGCCGGGATGATTGATACGCTGTGGGCGCTGGGCCGCCGGCTCGCCTGGGAGGGGCGCGAGACGCCGTTCGCCGCGCTCAAGGCGGCGTGGCAGTACGCGGACCTGGAGGACGCCCGGGCGGCCGTGAGAGAGGCGGGCGAGCGCATCGCGGGCGGGGGCGTCGGCGCCGGCCTCGCGCCGTTGATAGTGGCCTTCGCCGGCTACGGCAACGTGTCGCGCGGCGCCCAGGAGATTTTGGACCTCTTGCCCGTTGAGGAGATTTCGCCGGGCGAGGTCGCCGCCGTGGCCGCGGCCCCCAAACCTTCCGATAGAGTAGTCTACAAAGTGGTACTCAAAGAAGAGGACATGGTCGAGGCCAAAGCCGAGGGCGCGGCGTTCGACCTCCGCGATTACTACGACTACCCCGCCAAGTACCGACCCGTCGTTTCGAAATATTTACCGCATCTGACCGTATTGGTCAACTGCATTTATTGGGACGCGCGCTATCCGCGCTTCGTAACGAAGGGCGACCTCGCGGCGCTGTACCGCGGCGTGCCGCCCCGGTTGCGCGTCATCGGCGACATAAGCTGCGACGTGGAAGGCGGCATCGAAGCGACCGTCAAGGCGACCACGCCCGAGTCGCCGGTCTACGTATACGACGTCGGACGGGGCGAGGCCGTGGACGGCGTCGGCGGCGACGGCCCGGTAATCCTGGCGGTATATAACCTCCCGGCGGAGCTGCCGCGCGACGCCTCGGCGTACTTCGGCCGGCAACTCGAGCCGTACGCGGCGCCCATCGCGCGCGCCGATTGGGAGGTGGCCTTCAGCGCTTCCGAACTGCCGGCCCCCGTCAAGGCGGCGACTATCCTCTATCGCGGCGAATTCACGCCGCAGTACCAATATCTAGAAAGGTATCTCAAATAAGGTCCGGATATGGCTAAGGAAATATTAGTGCTGGGAGCGGGGATGGTGGCTCGGCCGCTGGTGGATTACGTACTGGGCCGCACCGACTACGGACTAAAAATTGCGAGCCGCACGGTTTCGAAGGCCGAGGCGCTGGTCGCCGGCCGCGAACGCGGCGCTTGCCGTCCCCTCAACGTCGACGACGACGAAGCGCTGGCCGCGGACGTACGCGCGGCCGACCTCGTCATCAGTCTGGTGCCCTATACCTATCACGTTCGGGTCGCGGAGTGCTGCCTCGCCTACGGCAAGCCGCTCATCACGACGTCGTACGTGAACGAGGGGATGCGCGCGCTCGACGGCCGCGCCCGCGACGCGGGTCTCCTCTTCCTCAACGAAATCGGCCTCGACCCGGGCATCGACCACATGTCCGCGATGCGCGTGATCCACGGCGCCCGCAAGGGTGGGGGTCGCGTAACCTCCTTCAAATCTTATTGCGGCGGCCTGCCGGCGCCGGAGGCCAACGCCAACCCCTGGGGCTACAAGTTCTCGTGGAGCCCGCGCGCCGTCATCCTGGCCTCCCGCAACGCGGCCCGCTATCTGGAGGACGGCCGCGTAGTCGAAGTGCCCGGCGAGGAGCTATTCGCCGACTGCCGCGTCGTCGACGTTCCGGGGGCCGGCGAATTCGAGCGCTACCCCAACCGGGATTCGCTGCCGTACGTCGAGACGTACGGCCTGGAGGGCGCGGCGACGATGTTCCGCGGGACCCTCCGCAACGCCGGGTGGTGCGCCACGTGGCTTACGCTCTCGCGGTTGGGTTTTCTCGACGACGCGCCCCAAAAGCTCGGCGGCCTGAGTTACGCCGAGTTCACCGCCCGCGTCCTCGGCTCGAGCGGGGAAGACGTCCGAAAGGAATTCGCGGCCCGAGCCGGTGTCGGCGAGGACGCGGACGTCGTGGCGCGCCTCGCGTGGTTGGGCTTCTTCTCGGATGAACCCGTGCCCTGCGACGAGGCGGCGCCGATGGACGTTCTGGCCGTGCGCCTGCAAGAGAAGTGTCCGTACGAGGAGGGGGAGCGCGACATGATCGTGCTCCACCACGAGTTCGACGTGGATTACGGCGGCCGCGGCGAGTTCGTCACGTCCACCCTCGTGGACTTCGGCGTCCCGGGCGGCGACTCGGCGATGGCGCGCACGGTAAGCCTCCCGGCCGCGATCGCGGCCCGGCTTATGCTCGAGGGTGAGATCGAACTCACGGGCGTTC
>DATKXQ010000300.1:0-3932 GCA_035528975.1 bacterium | reverse complement strand
GCCCTATTTAAATTCGACCTCGAACGCCTTCGGCGCAACGTGGCCGGGCTGCTGCGGAACCGCGTGCGGGCCGCGGCCATATTCGCCGCGACGGCCGCGGCGGTGGCGCTGGGGCTCACGGTTCTCGAGTTACCGGCCGGCCTGGTCGTCATAGCCGCCCTCGTCGGCCTCGGCTCGATGCTCTTCGCCCGGACGAAAATTTTACTTATCGCCTTCTTCGTGGTCGTGCTCGCGCTCGTCCCCTTCGTCGTTAGCGACCAGTACTGGCTGCGCGTTACGGTTACGATCGGCGCCTACGCCATCCTGGCGCTGGGCCTCAACATCATCGTCGGCTTCACCGGCGTGTTGGACCTGGGCTTCATCGCCTTCTACGGCATCGGCGCCTACACCGCGGCGCTACTCATGCTCAAGTGCGGGTGGTCGTTCTGGGCGGCGCTGCCGGTGGCGACGGCGGCCGGGGCGCTACTCGGGCTCCTCCGGGGCCTGCCGACGCTCCGCCTCTCCGGCGACTACCTCGCGATCGTGACGCTGGGCTTCGGCGAAATCGTGCGGCTCACGTTCACCAACTGGGTCGGCCTGACCAACGGCCCGATGGGCCTGCGCGGCATCGAGGCGCCGACGATAGGCGGATTCTCGTTCGGCTTCGACGCCGCCCGCGGGGGCTACATGCGCTACTACTTCCTGATCGTAATCTTGCTGGCCGTGGCGGTATACGTCGTCTATCGGCTGCGGCACTCCCGGCCCGGGCGCGCGCTGCTGGCCATTCGCGACAACGAGACCGCCGCGGCGGCCATGGGCATCCACCTCTCGCGCTACAAGGCGCTGGCGTACGCGTTGGGCGCGGCCTTCGGCGGCGCCGCGGGCGCGTTCTTCGCCTCCTTCAACCTCTTCGTCTCGCCCAACTCGTTCGTCTTCTTCGAGTCGGCCATCGTGCTGTGCATGGTGGTCGTGGGCGGGATGGGCTCGATACCGGGGGTGATACTGGGCGCGGCCATACTGACCGCTTTCCCGGAGATGCTGCGCTTCCTGGCGGACTTCCGCTACCTCATTTTCGGGGCGCTTATGGTCGCGGTGGCGGTGTTCCGGCCGCGGGGCCTTATGAAGGCGTAAGGCGTTTATCATTTGACACTAAGGCCGCGGTATTATAATATCCCTTAATCGGAGGGGCCGTAATGCTCAAGAGGGCAACGTTTTTAATTTTATCGGCCGCGGCGCTGGCCTGGGCGTCCGGTTTGCCGGAGGTCTACGAGCCGGAGGCGAGGCCGGAGCCGAAGCCGCCGGAGCCGGAGAAGCTGCCGCGCGTGGAGAAGCCGGGCGCGGTGGGCCCCGGCGCCGAGCTGCATGACGTGCGGGTCGTTCTGTACGTGGGCGGCGTAGCGCCGTCGGACAAGGCCGCGGCGACGGCGAAGCTGCTGCCGATATTGGAGCGGCGGGCCGCGGGCCTTGCCAAGAGGCACGACATAGAGCACGGCGAGGGCGAAAACAGGATAACGGTCGAGCTGTTCGGCTGCCCGGACCCGGCCCGGGCCCTGCAGATCCTCATCGCGCCCGGGTTGCTGGAGTTTCAGGCGGTGGCGGAGCGCGCCGATTTCGAGAAGGTGATCGTCGCGGCGCGGCCCGGGGCCGAGTTGTTGCCGTACGAACACAAAAACGTTATACTCGTCGCCGCGGCGGACAAGCCGGCCCTCGCGGAGGCCCTGCGGGGCGCGTTGAAGCCGGGGGAGAGGGCCCTGTGGACGCGCCGGCTCGAGGCGGATGAGGGCGACGTCTACAAGGGGGCGCTGGCGACCGGCGACGGCATGGCCGTAACGGGGGTCGTCGACGCCGCCGCGATGGTGGACGCGGCGACGGGGGAGCCCTCGGTCAACTTTGACTTGAACGACCGCGACGGCACGATCTTTTCGGGTCTTACGGCGCGGCATTTAGGCGAGGCGCTGGCGGTGGTCTTCGACGACGAGTTGTTTTACACCGCCCGCGTAAAAGAGCAGACTTTTCGGCGCGCGGCCGTAACCGGAGAGATGGACGAGCAGCGCGCCCTGGATATCGCCTTACTATTGTCGTCCGGTTCGCTGCCGGCGACGTTGACGCCGGTCGAATACTACGTCGACGGCGAAAGCAGGCCGATTCCCCAACCGTCAAAGTAGCGGCTTCTATCGGAGGTAACTTGCCTTGCGTTATCGCTCGGTCGTACGCGCGACCTTAATAATAATCGTCGCCGTCCTGGCTTTCCTCTACGTCTGTCCGACGTTCAACCTCTACGAGTGGTCGCAGGACGAGTACGAGGAAGACCACTTCATCCTGAACTGGCCCGGCGGGTACGAGACCGTCGTCCCCTCGTGGCTCGCGCCGGTGGGTCGAATATTGCCCAAGCGCGCGATAAAGCTGGGCCTCGACCTGAAGGGCGGCATCTACCTGGTCTACGAGGTAGACGATACCGGCCTGTCCGATAAAGAGATGCGCGACGCCGTGAACCTCACGGTGGAGATTATCCGCAAGCGCATCGACGAGCTGGGCGTGGCCGAGCCCGAAATCCAGAGCGAGGGGCGCAACCGCATCGTCGTCAAGCTGCCCGGCATAAAGGACCCGGTGCGCGCCAAGGACCTCATCGGCACGACGGCGCTCCTGGAGTTCAAAATCGTCAACCCGACGGACGCGCTGTTCAAATTAATCCAGGAGTACGACCGGGTTAAGGGCGAAGCGGCGGCCGGCGGCAAGTACGTCGCGCTGGGCGACAAGCTTCAGACCATCCGCGGCGACACGGTCTTCTACGCCGAAGACTACGAGTGGGTCAAGGGGGTTTCCGCGGAAGCGGTGGAGATGGGCCTCGTTCCCGAGGGCTGGATGATAGCGTATTCCAACGTCGTGCGCGCCGAGGATGACGAGACGTACGTCGAGCTCGGCGGCGAGTACCGCTCCGTCTACCTGGTTACGGAGGAGACGCCCATCACGGGCAAGTACCTGCGCAACGCCCAGATGGCCTACGACCAATACGGCAAACCGAACGTGGAGTTCACCTGGAACAACGAGGGCGCGCGGGTCTTCGGCGAGCTGACCGGCGCCCACATCAAGGAGCGACTCGCGATACTGCTGGACGGCTTCGTCCAGTCGGCGCCCGTCATCCAGTCGCGCATTACGACTCGCGGCGAGATAACCGGCAACTTCTCCAGCGACGAGGCCTCGGACCTGGCGCTGGTCCTCCGCTCGGGCGCGCTGCCGGCCAAGCTCTGGCTCATCCAGGAGCAGGTGGTCGGGCCGTCGCTGGGCCGCGACGCCATCCGCAACGGCGTCATCGCCTCGCTCATAGCCTTCGCTATCATCATCTCCCTCACGGTCTTCTACTACCACCTCGCGGGCATCATCGCCGACATCGCGTTGGTCTTCAACCTGGTCATCGTCGTCGCCGTCATGGTCCTGCTGCACGCGACGCTGACGCTGCCGGGCATCGCGGGTCTGATACTCTCGGTGGCGATGGCCGTAGATGCGAACGTGCTCATCTACGAGCGGATACGGGAGGAGCTGTCGGCGGGCAAGACGGTCAAGGCCGCGGTGGACACCGGCTACCGCCGCGCCTTCCTCACCATCATCGACTCGAACGTGACGACCGTCATCGCCGCGGTCTTCCTCTACCTCTTCGGGACCGGGCCGGTGCGCGGTTTCGCGGTAACGCTCACCATAGGTATCCTGGCGTCGATGTTCACGGCCATCATCGTGACCAAATCGATCTTCGATTACTACACCGGCCGGCGCGTTAAGCGGTTGTTCATCGGTTAGGCGATATTCGCGGCAGATACTCCGCACGTAACGAACTTCGGAAATGAGCCGTACGCACGGCTCGCTTCCGCGTGGCCGGTACGCGACGGCGTTTTGGCAAATATGTAAGAAGACTAAGCGTTGGAGGAGGTACGTCGTGAGGAGAATAAATATTATCGCCG
>DATKXQ010000299.1:0-2667 GCA_035528975.1 bacterium | reverse complement strand
GCTCCGCGAGGGCGGCCTCGCCTCCGCGGCCATAGACACTTCCGACAGCATAGCGGAATCGGCGGCGCACGTCGCACGCGCCTCCGCGGCCGGCGTGACCGTAGACGCGGCGTCGTTGCCCATAGCCGAAGCCGCCCGCTGCGTCGCCGCGTCGCGCGGCGAGGACGCCGTCGCGTACGCCCTCGCGGCCGGCGAGGATTTCGAGCTGTTGTTCGCGTGTCCGCCGGCCCGGGCCGCGGCGGCCTCGCAAGCCGCCGCCGGACTCGGCGTCGCCGTCAATAAAATCGGCGTAGTAACGGAACCGGAACGCGGCGTCCTGCTCGCCGCGGGGGGCGAGGAGCGTCCCCTCGCGCCGGCGGGATTCGCTCACTTCTGAGTTTTGCGGGGCGGCGGGAGCGAAAGGGCGCGGTAAATATTCTCGGCGACCTTATAGTATTCGCCGTTCTCCGGGTCGGCGGCGAGCGCCTCGTCGATATCGGTTTTCGCCTTTTCGAAGTCCTTGAAGCGGGCGTAACATTCGGCCCGGGCCGCGCGCGCCCTCGCCTTATATGATAGACTGCCGTCGGACGAGATAACGGCGCCGAAATAGCGCACGGCGTCGCGGTAATTCCGGGGCTTTTTCCGTATATAGTAGTACCCGACCCAGTAGTCCAAAGCGTCGGAAGACGTGACGCCGCGGCCTTCGCGCAAGTAGCGGTCGGCCTCTTCGGCGGGCCGCTCGAGCCGGGCTATCATGTCGCGGATGCCGCGGAAAGCGGCTCCCCGGTTCCGAACGTCGCGGTGGGCGACGCGAAAGGCGCGCACGTAATCGTCCAGCGCCTCCTCGCGCCGAACGTAGAAGCGGAAGTACTCGGCGCGTCCCAGGTAACCGTAGGGGCTGTCGGGATACCGTTTCACGATCTCGTCGAACTCCTCGAGGGCGAGGTCGCGGGGGCCGACATAGCGGTGGGCGATACCGGTCAAGTAGAGGCCGCGGGGGTTGTCCGGGTCGAGGCGCCGGCCGGCCGCGATTTCGGAGATGGCGGTGTACGCCGCGCCGTCGTATATTAGTTCCTCGGCGCGGTCGAACACCAGCTCGGCCCGGCACCGGCTGAGGCCCTCTTCGGCCTCCTCTCTCAGCGGCGAACGCTTGAAGGCCGAGGCCACGAGCTCATATTTGCGCGCGGCCTTCTCGAATTCGTAATCCAGCTCGTAGCGACGCGCCTCGTCGAAATATACCGCGGCGCGGTCGCCGCACGACGCCAGAACGCAAGCCGCGAGCAGCGCCGCCGCGACGGCGCCGACGGCGCGGCGCCTCTCGGAACTCGCGCCGGAGCGCGTACGATGTGGATTAAAGCCGATCTGCATATCCACTCCTCGGCATCCTACGATTGCCGGACCGAACCCTGGGCCATAGTCGCCACGTGCCTGCGGCGGGGCCTGGGGGCGTTCGCCGTCGCCGACCACAACGCCCTCGACGGCTCGCGGGCCGCGGCGGAGCTGGTTGCGTCCCGCGAGTTCGCCGACTTTATGGAGCGACATTACCCGGGTCGCCCCCATCCCAAAGTCGTGGTCGCGCAGGAGATCAACACGCGCGACGGCGAAGCGATGGGGATGTTCATATCGAGGCCGCTGACCCGGGGCCTCTCGCTGGCCGAGACCATTGCCGAAATACACGAACAGGGCGGCCTGGTCAACATTCCCCACCCGTTCGCCCGCATCGCGCACCGGCGCCCGCGCCTCATGGAGCGCTACGCGGAGCTTATCGACGTCGTGGAAGTCTTCAACGCCCGCAACGTCCTCGCGCAAGACGACCGGTTGGCTTTCGATTTCGCGCGGCGGCACAACCTCGGCCGGAGCGCCGGCTCGGACGCGCATTTTCGCAACGAAATCGGCCGCGGATACGTATTATTAGAGGACTTCGACGGCCGGGCTTCTTTTCTGGAATCGCTGCAGAACGCCGTACCGGCGGGGCGCAAAACGCCTCCCGTAGTCCCGTTCGTCACCTGGTTGCGCAATTTCCCGGGCGCCTGGGCCGACATGCGCGTGCAATATCGTTTAACCGGTCGCCCGTAAGCGCCTAACACTATCACATCGACCCGCGGGCGGCAAGCAAGAACCTTCGAACGCCGGCCTATTGCCCCGCCGACGACAAGGGGCAACAGCGCCGGGGGAAGAATGTAGGGGTAGTTGGGAGTATTCTAACGGAAAACGTCGGGAGGGCGAAATTTTTAACGAAGTAATAAGATTAGCCTTGACAACTGCCCAGCGTTATGGTAATTAATATAACAAGTTTAAACCACCGCCGAATCGGCGGCGGAGGGTTACGTGAGTACGTATTAATAACGTTCCGATACTCAAGGAGGATTTGAGGAATGCGTAGATGGATGGTATTAACTGCGCTCGGTTTGGCCGCTGCTTCAGCCTACGGCGTCGGCGTCGGCGCGGGCGGTTTTTATGCGCTGAGCATGCCTATGGGCGACGTCGCCGATAACTATGACATGGGCATTATCGGTTTCGGCGGCAAAGTGATGATCGGCGTTCTGCCCTACCTGAACGTCGACGTCGGCTTCGGCTACCACATGAAGTATAAAGGCAATTGGGAAGGTTTACAGAAAGGTATAACAGGCCCAGAACCCGGCCCGACAGCCTATGTCGACCCGGATGACGTCGGCGACTACTACCTGA
>DATKXQ010000298.1:0-10939 GCA_035528975.1 bacterium | reverse complement strand
CGCCGTAGTCGTCCGCGTGGAGTACCCCGAGGCCGTCGCCGGCGGAGCGGGAGCGACCGTCGACTTCGACATCTCGGGTCCCGCAGCGTTGGCCCGCGTTGAGGTCACGACCGCGGCGGGCGAAGTCACGATCGCCGGCGTGGCCGAGGCCGCGGTGGATGCGGCGAGCGGCGCCGTCGGTATATCGGGGGCCTACAAAGAAGTGGACGTGACCGTCGCGAGCGGGGACATCGTCGTCGACAACGCCGGCGCGCCGACGGAGAGCGTAAGCGTAAATAACGTTAGCGGGAAGCTGACGCTGCGGCTCGAGCTGCCCGCCGCCGGCGCCCATTACGAAATCGCGAACGTTTCGGGGCCGGTTGACCTCGCGCTGGCGGGCGGTACGGACAACTACGATATAGCCGTCAAGGCCGTTACCGGCGCGGTTAGCTCGACTTTCCCGCTGAAGAAGTCGGGCGGGCTCGTGGGCGGAAGTTATAACGGCCGGGCCGGCGCGGGGACGAACGAGATCACCATCAGTACCGTGAGCGGCTCGGTGGCCATATCGGCGGCGAAGTGAGGCCGGCCGCGGCGCCATCTCGAAAACATAAACCTCCCCGCCGGGGGAGGTTTTTTATTGCGCTTCGCGTCGAGCGTGGGGACGACCGGCCCGTTTCTATTTACTGCCGGGGAAGGCGAACTCGAGGCCGTGCTCCTCGTCGAGGAGGGCGGTGCCGGCGAGGTTCATCTTCACCTTGCCGGTGCTCCACCGCTGCGACGGCGCCAGCCACCCGTCGACGAACTCGAGCGTGACGTCCCGGGGCCCGTACGTTATTTCGACGGGCAAGGCGGTTCCGTAGCGGACCTGGCGGTCGCCGAACGGCGGCTCGCTCCGGACGCATTTGAGGAGCCAGATGAAGTCGTCGCGGTTGAACTCGTTTTCGTAGTGCACTTCCGGCACCTGGGCCGACGCCTCGTCGAATATTCCGGCCATGACCTTGCCGTCGCGGCTCATCGCGGCGAAGTAGTAAGTATCGTCCGGCCTGCCGGTGGGGCCGTAGTGGACGACGCGCGCGTCCTCCGAGCGGGCGCCCATCTTGCGGGCTACAGCGAGGCGCGCCTCTTTCGGGCAGGAGACGCCCACGAAGTCGTCGAAGTTTTCGACCGCCTCGCGATATCCCTCCGGCGCCTGCTCGCAGGCCGCGACGCATAGCGCGGCGATTAACGCGACGATCATATAGGCCGTAACGTGGCGCATAACATCACCTACGACTGTATACCGTTGGACGAAGGCCCGGCTCGGGCCGGGCCCTTAGGCGGCACCGGGATTCGAACCCGGGAATAAAGGTTTTGCAGACCTTCGCCTTAGCCTCTTGGCTATGCCGCCGAAAAGCCGCCGGCGACCGGGGGGCGCCCGCGACCGGCGGCATTTTATGAGCGGGAAACGGGGGTTGAACCCGCGACATCCACCTTGGCAAGGTGGCGCTCTACCACTGAGCTATTCCCGCCTGTATCGTACATAGGCTATTAGCATACGGGCCGGCCGTTGTCAAGGGCTTTTAGTCGCCTTCGCGGGCGCGGAGGCGGCGGATTTTTTCGCGGATGTCGAGATAGTTCACGTCGATGGCGTAGACCTTGCGGTATTCGTCCAGCGCGCGCCGGTGGTCGCCGAAGCGCTCGCACGCGACGCCCAGGTTGTAGTACAGGCCCACGACGTCCGGTTCGGCCAGGCCGGGGGTGGCCAGCCCCCGCTCGAATTCCTTCACCGCCATGTCCGCCATGCCCTTTTCGAGGAAGCACAGCCCCAACATGTTGCAGGCCCGGACGCGCAGGCTCGCCTCGTACGAGGCGAGTTGGAAGTAGTGGATCGCCTCCTCGGTTATGCCCATCTCGAGGTAGGCGAGGCCGAGGTCGTAGCACACTTGAGGGCTTTCCTCGATCTCGCTCTCGCCCGAATCCGGGTGGAAGCCCAGGAGGTCGTCCACGGTTTTAATGGCGCGGCCGGGGGGGAACGCGGTTTCGCCGGGGCCGGGTTCTTCCTCCGGCTCGGCGCGGGGCTCGTCCGGGGCGGGGATGTCGTCTCGCACCAGGCTGTCGCCGGTCGGGAGGATAGAGACCACCTGGATGGATTTGCCGAGGCGGGTCTGAGCCTCCTCGTTGCCGCGGTCGATTTCGATTATTTTCGAGTAAATCGACAGCGCGCGCTCCTTCTCCCCCTTCTTCCCCGCGGCCCGGGCGAGGTCGAGCATGCGGGCGACCATCTCGTTTCTGAATCCCAGCTCGCCGTATATTTCGACCAATTTTTTCAAGGCCGCGGTACCGTCCTCTTGCAGCGAGGCGATGGCTTCGTAGTCCTTGGCCGCGGCTATGAGGTTGCCGTCCTGCTCGTTGATGTGGCACGCGCGGAGGTAGGCGTCGATCGCCTCTTCCACGGAATTCCGTTTGGCGTAGAGCCGGCCGAGAGATTCCCAGGCCGCCACATCTTCGGGGTATTCCTCCAACACCCCGAGGAAGATGTTCACGGCCTTTTGCGATTGCCCCTCCTGCTCGTAGAGGTCGGCAAGGCGGTAGCGCACGGTGAGGCGCTCCGGCATCAGCGCTATTGTTTCCCGCAGAACGTCGATGGCGTCCTCCACCAGCCCCTGGGCCAGAAATTCGTCGACGGCCTCGAAGAACGTCGAGACGGCCCGGGACTTGTTCCCGACGCGCGCCAAAAGCTCGCCGAGTTTCCGGCGCGACTTTATATCCAGGAGCTTGTACTCGTCTACTTTGTAGTAGTACTTGACGGCCGTCATGAGGTCCCCGCCCGCCTCGCACTTGTCGGCGTACCGCAAGTATTCGGCGCACGCGGCGGATATGCGGCCGTCGCGCAAATAGTCCTGCGCCCGCGCGAGGTGGGGATCTTCGGTCGGCCTTACTTTGTCTTCTTCAACGCCCATTCCGCCCCCTTCGGCTGTGGCTAAGCGACGCCGAAGAGCTTCCCCCCTTCCCTTTGAGCTGCGGCGACGTCAAACGCGTCGACCCGGCCGCAGAATTCTAAATCGCGCTCGAAACCCAGGTTGCCGAGATACCGGCCGTGGCTGCAGTCTTCCAACATCCGGCCCACGTTTCCGGCGTGCTCCTTCCAACACAGGAGGGCTACGACGGTCGCGTCGTCCAGCTCGAAAGCGTACACCTCGAGTAGGCGCGAGGCTATAAGGCCGGCGCAACATACGTCCTCCAGCGACGGGGCGCCCTCTTTCCCCGCGCAGCACAGGACGACGGGCTCGGCGCCCCGGGCGACGGCGACGGCCGTCGCGGCCGCGTTCAGGAACGCGGCGGCGAACACCCGCGACGCCTCCCGACACCGCTCGAGCGCCGCCGTTCCGTTCGACGTGCACAGCACGAGCGGCCTTCCGGCCACCCGGGCCGCGTCGTATTCCAGCGGCGAGTTGCCGAGGTCGAAGCCGGGTACTTTGTGGCCCCCGCGTTCGCCGCCCAGCAACGGCCCCTCGCCGCGCCGCTCGAGCTCCTCGCGCGCCGCGAAAGCTTCGTCGACCTCGGCGCGCGCGACGACGTACGAGGCGCCGTGGCCGAGCGCCGTAACGATCGTGGAGGTAGCCCGCAAGACGTCGACGACGACGGCGCACGCGCCCGCCGCGCCGGTTCCGCCGGGGGGCGGCGTCCCGTCGAGCCAGGTGTGCAGCGGCAGCGGCGCCATAGTTTCGGGTCGTGACTTATTGCCCGCGCTCTTTCATTTGGGTCGCCTCGAGTTCGGCGATAAAGCCGGTCGACACCTTCGCCTCCTTGAACATGCGGGATTGGATGACGCGGTAGTGGAAGGGTATGGTGGTCGGGATACCTTCGATCGTCATTTCGCCGAGGGCGCGCCCCATGCGGGCGATGGCCTCGTCGCGGTTGGGAGCCCACACGATGAGCTTCGCGAGCAGCGAATCGTAGGTGGGCGGGACGGTGTACCCGGGGTAGATGTGGGTGTCGACGCGGACGCCCGGGCCGCCGGGCGGAATGTAGTTCGTGATCGTGCCCGGCGAGGGGCGGAAGTCCCGCTCCGGGTCCTCGGCGTTTATCCGGCACTCGATGGCGTGGCCCTCGAGCGGGGGCGAATGTTTGGGGAGGGCGCCGCCGGCGGCGATGCGGAGCTGCTCCTTTATGATGTCCACGGCCGTCACCATCTCCGAGACCGGGTGCTCCACCTGGACGCGGGCGTTGACCTCGATGAAGTAGAAGGAGCCGTCCGCCTTCACCAGGAATTCCACCGTGCCCGCGGAGCGGTAGTTCACGGCCTTGCCCGCGGCCACGGCCGCGGCGTGGATCCTCTCCCGCGTTTTCTTCGGGAGCGCGGGCGCGGGCGATTCCTCGATGAGTTTCTGGTGGCGCCGCTGGATGGAGCAGTCGCGCTCGCCGAGGTGGATGACGTGGCCGCGGCCGTCGCCCAATATTTGCACCTCGACGTGGCGCGGATTCGGGATGTATTTCTCGAGGTAGAGTTCGGGGTTGCCGAAGGCCGACTCGGCCTCCGCGGAGGCGGTGGCGAAGGCTTTGGCCAGCGCGGGCGGCGTGTGGACGATCCTCATGCCGCGGCCGCCGCCTCCCGCCACGGCCTTCACCATTACCGGGTACCCGATTTCCTCCGCGACGTCCAGGGCGTCGTCCTCGGTTTTGAGGGGGTCGTTGCTCCCGGGCACGACCGGGATGCCGGCGCGCGCCATTATTCTGCGCGCCGAGGCCTTGTCGCCGACGTCGGTTATGGTCTCGTAGGTCGGCCCCAGGAAAGCGAGGTTCGAGGCCTCGCACGCCTCGGCGAAATAGGGGTTTTCGGCCAGGAAGCCGTAGCCGGGGTGGACGGCTTCGGCGTCGGTGACCTCGGCGGCGGCGATTACCCGCGGGACGTTCAAGTACGACTTGGCGCTCTCGGCGGGGCCGATGCAGTACGCCTCGTCGGCGTAGCGGACGTGGAGGCTTTCGGCGTCGGCTTCGCTGTATACGGCCACCGTCTTGATGCCCATTTCGCGACAGGCCCGGATGACCCGTACGGCTATCTCGCCGCGGTTGGCTATGAGTATTTTTGCGAACAAGTCCCTTCTGCCTTCGTGGTGTTCACGCCGGTTTGAAGCTGAACAGCGGCTGGCCGTATTCCACCGGCGCGGCGTTTTCGACGTGGATGCGGGCGACGGTCCCGGCGTACTCGCTTTCGATTTCGTTCATTATCTTCATGGCCTCGATGATGCACAGGACCTGGCCGCGGGAGACCTTGTCGCCTTCGGCGACGAAGGGGTCCGCGTCCGGCGCCGGCGTGCGGTAGAACGTCCCCACCATCGGCGACTTTACGACGATAAGGTCCTCGTCGGCATCCTCGGCGGGGGGCGGTTCCGCGGCGGCCGGGCCGGCGGCCAGCTGCTGCGCCGCGGCCCCGACGGGCGCCCCGAGCGGCCGGCCGGCTTCGCCGGCGGTGATGAACGAGACGTTGGCCCCGGCGGCGGAGCGGCTTATCCTGACGGTCGTAAACCAGGACCGCATCTCGATTTCGGCCACGCCCCGTTCGTCCATGAGGTCAAGGATTTTTTTTATTCTGCCGATGTTCAAGACGATCTCTCCTCTTGAGTTTGGTCCGCCTTCCGGCCCTACTTGACGCGGTCGACGTATTCGCCGGTTCGCGTATCCACGCGCACGACGTCTCCTTCATTTATGAAGAGCGGCACGTTTACGACGGCGCCGGTTTCCAGCGTCGCGGGTTTGGAGCCGCCGGTGGCGGTATCGCCGCGGACGCCGGGCTCGGTTCGGGTGACGGCCAGTTCGACGAAGGTGGGCGGCTCGGCGGCCACCGGCCTGCCCTCGTAGAAGACGAGCTTCAGGGAGGTGCCGTCTTTGAGCCAGGGCGCGGCGTCGCCCAGGTCGGCCGGGGCCACCGCGAACTCCTCGTAGCTCCTCTCGTCCATGAAGTGGAACTCGTCCCCGGCGGCGTACATGAACGTCGCGGTCCGCTCGTCGAGCCGCGCGCGCCGGACCTTTTCGCTGGCGCGGAGCGTTTGCTCGTGGCTCGCGCCGGACAGCAAATTCTTGAGCGTGACGCGGACGAAGGCCGGGCCCTTGCCCGGTTTGACGTGGGCGAACTTCGTTACCACGTACGGCGTACCGTCGAGTTCGATGGCCTTGCCCGCTCGCAGGTCGTTGGAGTTTATCATATTTTAACCTTGTGCCGCCGGACGGGCCTTTCGCGAGGCCACGGCGGCCCGCTTCGGCGCCGGGCGCATCCGCCCGGTTTATTTCGGCCAGCGCTGGCGGCCCGGGGCTTCAAGGCTCACGCTGGCCCGGCGATTCGAGATTGGGACCTTGGGTTATCGGCACCCGCCTCGGCGGCGCGGCGGCGCTTTCCTAAAGCGCCCGCAGCACTTCGGGGAAGAGCGCGGCGGCGGCGTTCCAGAGCGCCGCCTTATTGCTCCCCCTGGCCGCGACCACCGCCAGCGTCATCCGCAGCGGGAGGTTCGTCAACAATATGGAGCCTTTGGAGTATTCGAAGACCCCCTGTACGAATTGGCCCTCTTCCAGATTCTCGACCATTTCGCGGGCCGCGGCGGCGCCGTCGCGCGCGAGGGCCGCGAGCTCGTCCACGTCGAAGGCTAAGTCCCGGATGACGGATTCCAGCGGGAAGCCGTCTCCCGAAACGATCACTACGGCTCGCACGCCGTCGAGGGCGGCGATTTTATTCAGGACGTCCAAAGCTTTTTTCACGGCGCCCGTCTCCGGTTAAATCTCTTTGGCCAGTTTCCCGGCGAGCTTTTTCAGCTCGATGCGGCCGCGGCCCACGTTGCCGCCGGGTTTTAAAAGCAAACACAGGAAGTAATCTTCCTTTGCCTTTTCAATGAGGATGGTTATCTTCTCGGTCTCGAAGATCAGCTCGGCCAGGCGACCCAACGCCAGGTTCTGGGCGACGTCGGTTATCGCCTTGAGCGCCATCGCGAGCTCGACTTCCGTCACGGCGGTTTCGAGGTCCGGTTTTATGGTTATGTTCTCGACGCCGATGCCGTCGGTCCCGCAAAAGAACGCGGCCACCGTCCCGTCAACCCTTTCGAGTAAAGTTGTCAACGCCTGTTTAAAGTCCACTCCGACCTCCGGCGCGCGTGCCGACTTCTTCAGCCGGCTAAAGTTCTTTAAGCCTTATGGAATCAAGCCACCCGAGGAAATCCTCTTCTCTTTCGAAAGGTTCGGGTTTCAGCTCGAGCGGTTTCCTCGGCCGGTATCGTTCGGGCTTGACCGCGAACTCGTCGCCGCCCTTTCGCTCCTCGGCCTCGGCCGGCGGGGCTCCCGCGGCGGGAGGCCGCGCCGATTTCGCACTCGTTATCTCCGCTTTCAGGTCCAACACCAGGTCCTCCGCGCCCGCCGCCCCGGCCTCCGCCGCCACCGACCCGGCGACCTCGAAGCTATCGACGCCCCCGACGAAGCCGGCGGTCAGCTCAACGTCGAACTCGTCGGTCCCGGCGATCCCGGGCGAGGCTTCGGCCGAGAGGTCGGCCACGTTCACGCCCGTGGGCAGGTCGAGGGCCGTGAACAACGGCAGCTCGAAGTCCATTTCGTCGGCCCCGTCGGCGCCCGCCGTCGGGGCCACGGCGGCGACGTCCATTTCCCAGAAGGCGCGTTTGTCGCCTTGCAATAAGAAGCGGTCGAACGACTTCAGGCCCGCCACGGCCGCTATCGCCTGGGCGAGCGTTATCTCCTCGAAGCCGGCGAGCGCGTCCTCCACGCCCGCGGAAACCTCTTCCCACAGCTCAAGCTCGTCGCGTTCCAGGAGGCCGGAAACCGCCTCGACCTTTTGGATGAGCGTGATGACGGAAGCCCCGGTCGGCGAATCCTCGCCGGCAATGGCCGCGTCGACGTGCTCGAGCGCGTCCCGGGCGGCGGCGTTGTCCGGCTCGCGCGCCAGGACTTTTTCTATTACCTCCCGCGCGTGGACGAAAAGGCCCTGGTCCTCGTATATCTTGGCCAGCGTCAGCGTGGCGAGTTCTTCGGCGACGGCGGCGCTTTCTTCCGTCGGCTCGTCCGCCGCGACGGTTATTTCTTCCAGCGCGAACGCTTCGACTTCCGCCGGTTCCGGGGCCGGCGCCGGCGCCGGCTCCGGCGGCGGCGGGGCCTCGGCCGCCGATTCGGGATCCGGCGGCGGGGCTTCGGCCGCCGATACGGGCTCCGGCGTCGGCGGCGTTACCGCCTCGGCTACGACCTCGGCGCTTTCCGGTTCCCGGGCGAACGGCCCGCCTTCGATCAAGGTCCCCAGCAACTCCAGCTTGTAGGCGTATTCCTCGTTTTCGGGTTCTATCTCCAGGATTTTGAGGTAGTGGTCGCGGGCTTCGGCCAGGCGGCCGCGGTTGCGCAATTCGTCGCTGAGCAAGCCCAGGGCCGATATATTGTAAGGGTCCGCGGCGAGCACTTTTTCGAGCTCGTCGACGGCCGCCGGGAAATCGTCGAGGGCGATGTGGCACCGGGCGAGGAGTACGCACGCGCTGAAATAGTTGGGGTAGATCGCCAGGCCCCGGCGCAGCACGTTTACGGCTTTTGTGAAGTCGTATTCCCGGGCGTAGAAACTGGCCAAAGGCGCGAAGACCAACGCGTTCGGTTCCCGCGCCAACAGCTCTTCGTATTGACGAAGCTTGATCTCTTCCTTAGGGCTCAATCGCACCATAAGGCCGCGTGCGGGGTTTATCCGTCAACCTTGCCCGCAAAACATTATAAACCAATAATCTTAAGGCCGTCAAGGCAAAAAGCTTGCGTTTTTTTATAGTTGGCATAAGTTATTCTAAAAGAGAGGCCGGCCGTCCATGTCGCCGGCTTCCAATCCCAGCAGTTTGGCCGCCGTCGGCGCCACGTCCTCGATCGTCGCCCGGCGGCCGCCGGCCGGGACCCCGCGCGCCGCGGCCAGGACCGTCGCCTCGACGCTGTGTTCGCCGGCCTTCAAGGCGTTTTTATAGGCCTCGTAAAGCGGCCCCGGGCCCTTCCCCTCCGTTACGACCACGTCCGGCGGCGCCTGGAATATCACGTGCGGCAGGTTGGCCGTCGCCGGGCCGCGGTACAGCTCCTCTCTGGTTTTTACCCACTCCATCGCGGCCGGCCGGTTTCCGGCCGCCGTCGTCAGGAGGCCGGTTACGTTTTGCAATAGGGCCGGGAGTTCCGCGGCGGCGACCGTCCCTTGCGGCTGCTCGCCCGCGACGTTGGCCACCACGCCGCCCCACCGCATATAGAGGGGGAGGCCGTAGCAGGCCGTCCGCCGCCAATCGACCGGCAGCGGCCTGCGACCGCCGAAGAGCCTCCTCGCGCCCGCCAGGATTACGTTCAACGCGAACGGCGCGAGGGGAGAGGCCGGCCGGAGGAGGCCGTTTTTCTTCAACAGGCGGTTTACGAAAAAGGCCTTGTCCGGGCCGGGGCCGAAGCCGTGGTCGGAGCACGCGAGCAGGGCGGCGTCCACGCCGAAGGCCTCGTATAGTTTTTCGCAGGCGGCGTCCAGCGCGCGGAAGTACGAGGCCGCGGCGGCGGGCAATTTTTGCGACGCGTAGACCTCGGCGTAGTGACGGTGGAAGAGGCGGTCCGGGCCGGTGAAGATGACGATGCCGAGGTCGAAGCGCTCGCGGCCGAATGCCCCGGCGGCGACGTTCGCCCGGGAGGCCGCCAACCCCTCGAGCCGGCGGCACAGCGCCGGGAGGTCCTCCGGCGCCGGCGCGTCGAGGTCGTAGGCGTAGCCGGCCAGGTGTTTGCGGAAGTCGGGCGGCCAGCAACCGCGGTCGCTTCCGGGAGGGGTCAGGACGCCGGTGACGAGGACGCCGTCGATTTTGGAAGCGGGGAAGGTCACCGGAACGTTGAGCACGAAGCTGCGCCGGCCGGCCTCTCCCGCGAGGTCGTAGATGCGCGGCACGCGGACGTCGCCGCCGTTAACGAATCGCCCCGGTTGCACGAAACCGTAGTTCGCGAGGTCGCGGCGGCGAAAGTCGACGATGCCGTGTCGGCCTATCCCGACGCCGGTGGTTATGGTCGTCCAGGCCGCGGTGGAGACGGGGGGCACGGTCGACGCCGCGGGTCCGAAGAAGCCGGCGGCCGCCCGGTCCGCGAGGAACGGCATGACGCCGGCGGCGAAAACGCGCGCCGCGAAGTCGTGGCCGAACCCGTCCAAACCTATGAGTAATACGCGCGCCACGGCTTATCTTTCGGAAGAACCGGCCGCGCTCGCCGCCGCGCCGGCTAAGGCTACGAAGGTTAGGCTTACGAACGGGTGGACGAAAGACATCGAGACGAACATGCGGAGGACGATGCCCGCGAAAGCGGCCAGCGCCGCGAGGCCGAAGGCGGCGTCGTAACCCGCGCGCGAGCGGAGCAGCCGCGCCGCGGCGCGGAACGCCCCGACCAGGAGCACGGCGAGCGCGGCGAACCCCGCTACGCCCGTCTCGGCCCACGTCAGCAGGAAGACGTTGTGGACCGGGTAGGCGAGGGCCCAGGGGTCGTATAGGCGCGCCAGCTCCAGGTAGTTGCCCTTGCCCACGCCCAGGAGCGGGTGGTCCCGGATCATCGCGGCGGCGGTCCGCCAATCGTCGAGGCGCGAGACGGCCGAGAGTTGGTCGCCCTCGACGCCGCGCGCGAGCACGACGGTGACCGCCGGCAGCAACACTACGACGCCGAGCGCCGTTATCGACGTCACGGCCCAGGTAGTCGCCCCCAGCTTACCCTTCTTCAACCACGCGGCGACGACGACGAAGGCGAGCGCCAGCGCCCCGCCCAGCCAACCGCCCCGCGAGAACGTAACGAGCAACGCCCCGGCGGCGCCGACCAGCAGGGCCAGGTACCCGGCGCGGCGCCACGTCCCGGCCGCGACCAGGAAGAACGCCGCGGCGAACGGCAAGACCATTTGGAGGAATTGGGCCGTGACGTTGGGTTCGTAGGTCCCGCCGCCCCGCGCGAGCAGGAGGCCGGCCATTTCCGGCGAAGC
>DATKXQ010000297.1:0-5554 GCA_035528975.1 bacterium | reverse complement strand
AACGTCGTCGTCGACGCCGGCGACGTCATCCTCGTCTACCCCAAAGGCGCGGGGGAGGGGGTCCGCGGCGTCGTGGAGCTGTTGGAAAAGGAACGGCCCGACCTCCTGTGACACGGCCCGGGCGGGCGGGAGGGGCGGGCCGAAAGCCCGCCTTTTTCGTTAGTGCTCGACGCGGCCGGAATACGTTTCGTAGTCGAACGACGGGCTGCGTTCGAAGTCGTGGCAGCGGGTGCACGTCGACGCGGTGACCGGCGCCGTCTTCAGGCCGCGGGCCTGGGCGTGTCCTTCGCCCGGGCCGTGGCACTCCTCGCAACCTACGCCGACCGAGGTAGGGGGGTCCGTCGTCCACAGGAATCCTCCGCGGAAGCCGTAGCCGGTGACGTGGCACGCGATGCATTCGGGGTCGGCCTCCCGGCCCACCTCGACGAGCGACCCGTACGCGGAGGCGTGGCGAGTGCCTTCCCACTGCTCCGTCTGCGCGGCGTGGCATTTCTCGCATCGGCTCGAGCCGACGTAGACGAAGCCCCCGGGCGGTATGTCCTCCGGCGGTTTCAAAAGCTTTTTGGCCTCCACCAACTCGCGCAAAGCGGCGTAGTATTCGTCGACGAATATTTGCGTTTCCGCGTCCGGCGCCGTTTCTTTCGTTACGGGCAATACCTGGTTTTCGGCCGCGACGACGCGGCCCTTTTCGTCCAGGGTGAGCTTGAGCATTCCGACGTAGCGGTTGCGGCTCCGCGTGTAAACCATCCACCGCCCCTTTATCTCTTCCGCCCGGGGGGTCAGGCCGCCGCGGTGGCCGCCTACCACGACCGCTATACCTTTGGGGCACCGCTCGGCGAAGGCGCGCGCCTTGTCCACGTTCCCTATGTGGGCCAGGCATATTATCACGTCGGCCTGAGAGGCGAGGTCGGCCGCGGCCCGGGCGAGGGGCTTTTTGTAGGGCATCACGGTCGCCCCGCCCAGGTCCTTTAAGGCCGCGACGTCCGGATTCAGGAAACCGACGATGCCTATACGCAGGCCGCCGCGCTCGACTATTTTATATGTCGGGGCAAAGGGTTCGCCGCCGGGGCCGGAGATGTTGGCCGAGATTAAAGGGAGGCCGTACTCCTCGGCCTGCTCGGCCAGGAAATCCGCGCCGAAGTTGAAGTCGTCCTCGCCGAGGTTTACGGCGTCGTAGCCGAACGAGCCGTACGCCGCGGCCGTTATCCGGTTCTTCAACCGGTCCTGCTCGCCGACGTTGGGGCTGAAGAAATCGCCGGTATCGACGAACACGGCGTCGGGGTAGCCGGCCCGGAGGAGATTTGCGAGCGTCGCCCTCCGCGCCAGGCCGCCGAAGGCGAGCAGGTTGCAGCCGCACGACTCGACCTCGCCGCCGCTGTCGCCGGTATATATTACGACTACCTCCCGGGGTTTCTCGCCCTCGCTCGCGCCGCACAATACTAAAAGGCCGAGGCCGCAAGCGACGGCCGCTTTAATTGTATTTGTCATTTCAATAACCCAGGTCGGCGAGGCGCTTTCGTAAATCGGCGGCGGCCGGCCGCTCGTCGTAAGCTCCGGCGTACACGCGGTACCCGAAATCGTCCGCCGCTTTGATGAAAACGCGGGTCTCGAGCCGGGACGATATCTCCTTGGCCAATAAATATGCGTGACGCCGGGGGACGTCCTGCCGGACCCGCACCGCGTATTTGGGTTCGCCCCCCACGTATACTGTTACCACTGCGGCCCCGGTGGCGAGCGGCACCTCGCCCTTCCAGCTCATCGCGGGCGGCTCGGCGGCGGTCGGGAAGACGCCGTCGCGCAGCGCCCGGGCGACGAGGTAGTCCTCCTTGAACGAGCCGCCGCACGAGAAGACGACTATCCCCGCGGCGCCTGCCTCCCGGGCCGCCAGCGCCTTCGCGACCATCTCGGCGCCGGCCTCTTTCTCGAAAGCGGCCGCTGGTATTTCGGGCACCATAATGCCGGCGTAGACGTGGCGGCCGGCCGCGACGCTTACGGCGTCCTCGAGCTGTTTGCGGACGACCGCGGCGTCGCGGCTGTAGGCCATCGGCATCACGGCGTCGACGTAACCGCCGGCCGGCCACGACGCCCAATCCTGGAGGCAGTCGTTGTACGCGGTGCCGGTGCGCGAGGCGAAGACCGCCGCCGTCAACCGGCACGACGGCGCCTCTTTCGAAACGCCGTCGTAGAGGCGGCTCACGAAGGCGCCGATATTCTGCCGGCGCCAATCGGCGAAGCCGCGGGCGTCGTCCAGCGATTTGCCCGTTTCGGCCTCGTACAGTTCTATGGCCCGGGGGTGCCGGCCGAAGTCGGGGGAGGGGTAGCGGACGTAGTCGAGGTGGAGGCCGTCGACGTCGTAGTTCACGACGACGTCCATGAAGACGTTGTACAGGTATTCCTGGACCTCGGGCAGTGCGGGCTCGAGCCAGGCCATGCCGTAGCGGTCCCAGGTGTCGCCGCGGTCGTTTTGGCTGAGCCATTCCGGATGCTCGACGGCGGGGTGCCCGGGGGGAGTGGGCGTCTTGCGGTTGAGCACGACGTACGTCGTGACCCAGGCGTGCACTTGCAGGCCGGCGGCGTGGCCCTTGCTAATCAATTCCTCCAGCGGGTCGAAATCGGCCGGCTGGCCGGCGAGGTGGGGGGAGCGCGGCTCGGCGTTGGGGAATCGGGCGTTGTGTTTGTTAGGAACGTACAACGCGTCGCCGCGGTAGCGGATTTCGTAAAAGAGGGCGTTGAAGTTGTAGCGTGCGGCGTCGGCGACGACCCGGTCCACCGCCGCGGGGGTGTTCATATCCCAGGGGCAAACCCAGAGGCCGCGGAGCTCCTCGGCCGCCCCGGCCCGCGCGACGGTTGCGGCGAGGGCCAGCGTCAAGCATATCGCGCCGGTACGCGCAAGCTTCATAGTCGTCATGATAATTCAAAAAGGCCGAGGGTGCAATTTAATTTATATTGAGAGGTTGCGGGGAGCGGTGTTATATTCGCGCGATGCTTGCGGCCGAGGACGAGAAGTGCTGGTCGCGCCGGGACTGGGTGCTGCTGGCGGCGGTGGCGGCGTGGGCCGTGGCGCTGCGGCTGGCGTTCCTGGCGTTCGCCGCCCGCCACCCGTATTTCCACACGCCGATTATGGATATGTCGTACCACGACGCGTGGGCGCGGCGACTCGCGGCGGGCGATTTTTGGGGCAGCGAGGCGTTCTTCCGGGCGCCGCTGTACCCGTATTTCCTGGGGTTGTTGTACTGGCTGGGCCACGGCTCGACGCTGTTCGCGCGCGTAGTCCAGGGATGCGTGGGCGGCGTGAGCGCGGCCTTGTGCTTCATCCTGGCGCGCGAGCTGTTCGACCGGCGCGTCGGCGCGCTCGCGGCTTTCGCCCTCGGTACGATATGGACCGCGGTCTACTTCGACGTCGAGTTGTTGCTCGTCGTCCTCGAGGTCCCGCTGGGCCTGGCGTTCATTTATTTCTCCGTCAGGGCGATAAAGGGGTTGAGGCCGGCGTGGGGCGCGGCCGCCGGCGTCGCGCTGGGCCTGGGCGCGATAACCCGGCCCAACGTCCTGGCGGTGGGCGCCGTTATGTGGCTCGCGTTCGTCGCCTGGCATCATCGTCGGCCGGCTAACGGCCCGCGCCAAACGCCGTGGCGCCGGATATTAGCTACGCTGGCGGTCCTGTACGGCGTCGCCGCGGCGTTCGTGGCCGCGACCGCCGTCCGCAACTACGTCGTCGCCCGCGAGCCGGTGCTCATCTCGTGGCAGGGGGGCGTCAATTTATGGATCGGCAACAACCCCGACGCCGACGGGATGACGGCTATCGCGCCGGGGACGTACGGCGACTGGTGGCGCGGTTACTACGAGACGATCCGGATGGCGGAAGAGGCCGCGGGCCGGCCGCTGTCGCGCGCCGAAATAGACCGTTACTATTTAAAGCGCACGCTGGAGTTCGTGCGGGATGAGCCCGGCGCGGCCTTGAAACTCCTGACTCGCAAGGCGTACGTCTATACGAACGCTTACGAAGTGGCGAACAATTTCGACTTATACTACTTAAAGAATAAATTCCGGATATTGAAATACGACCCCGTGAGCTTGTACGTCGTGTTGCCGCTCGCGTTCTTCGGCCTTATCGCCTACGCGCGGCAATGGCGCCGCCTCGCGCCGTTATATTTATTCGTTTTATTCTACTCGGCCTCGGTCGTATTGTTCTTCGTGAACGCGCGGTTCCGCATGCCGGCGGTGCCGTATTTCTGCATATTCGCGGCGGCGGCTTTTTATTACCTGTGGGATAACGTCAAGCGGTGGCGGCGCCGCGAGCTGGCCTGGCGCGTCGTCCTATTGGCCGCGCTGTTCGCGTATTGCGACGCGGACCCGTTCGGCGTAGGCAATCGCTCGAGCTACGAGTCGCAGGCCCATTATACGATGGGCAGCATCTTGCTGGCGCAGGGCAACCTCGACGCCGCGGAGGAGGAATACCTGGCCGCGCTCGAGGGCCGCCCGAGCATCGCCGGCGCCGACGCCTTAAACGACCTCGGCATCGTAGCGGCGCGACGGGGCGACTTCGCCCGGGCCGCGGACTACTTCCGCCAGGCCATCGCCTACAAGCCCGACTACAGCAAGGGGTATAACAACCTGGGCAACCTCGCGATGGAGGCCGGCGACGCCGCCGCGGCCCGCGGATACTACGAGCGGGCGCTCGAGGCCGACGCCGAGGACGCCCGCGCCTACTACTTTTACGGCAAGCTGTTGCTGGCGGAGGGCGACGTCGAGGGCGCCGTCGCGAAGTTCGAGCGCGCCGTTTACTACCAGCCCAACTTCACCGCGGCGTGGTACGAGTTGGGCAAGTTGGCGCGGGCCGCCGGCGAGCCGGCCCGGGCGGGGGAGTGTTTCGCGGAGGCCCTGTACTACTTGCCCGGCTCCGTGGAGGCGCGGGTCGCCCTGGCCGACGTCCTCCACGAGCAGGGGGATTACGCCGGCGCGGCGCGCGAGTACCGCGCGGTGCTGGCGACGGCTGAGGACCCGCGCTCGCGCTACAACCTCGCGTGCGCGCTGGCGCGGCTGGGCCGCGGCGACGAGGCGATGGCGGAGCTGACGCGCGCCGTCGACCTTGCGCCCGACCGCTACCGGCCTATGGCCGCCGGCGACGAGGACCTGGCGTCGTTGCGCGGCAGGCCCGATTTCGAGCGGTTGGTAGGCCGGGAATTATATAGGAAAGACAGCGTACGAGGTAACGTCCCCGGCAAGAGGTGAACGCGATGTTGGTGTGGAACCCGGAAATTACAATGGGCAACGTCATCCTGGGAAGTTTATTGGTGCTGACGTTCGTCGGTTTGATGCTGAACTTGGTCCAGATGCATAAAGCCCGGTTGCAGAAACGGGCGGAATTCCTAATCACGCTCGCCCGGGAGTACTTGCTGGACCCCGACCTGGTCGAGTTATACTACCAGATCGACTACGAGAAGTTCAGGTTCGACGAGAGCATGTTGGAGACCGACCAGGAGAAGAAATTGGATAAGCTCCTCTATATGTACGAGAACATCGCCCGGATGTACGTTATGGACAACATCAATAGGAA
>DATKXQ010000296.1:0-4440 GCA_035528975.1 bacterium | reverse complement strand
CCATCCTCCTCCAATGCGGCCATAATATTCCCGAATTCCTCGTCAACGTAAGCGATTTCCCCATCGTACAACATTTCGAACTTTTCAACGGAATCTTCGTCCATGGGCATGTGATCTAAACCCCACCCCTCCGCAAGGAGTTCTTTCATGTAATCGTACGCCTGGGCCGCGGCCGTTCCCGGGTAGTCGGGTACGTAACCCGGCGGCGGCGTATACGGACCGTGGGGGTCCATGAAATGACACCATATAAAGAACGGCCTTTCGCCTTTACCCAACCGTTTTAACGCCGCGACGGCCTCGTCGCCGTTAAAAGTGGTATCGTCGCGGCCGCGGCCCAGTTTCGCTTCCAACGCCCGGAGGCCGTTGGCCGCCCATTCATAGAAGAGCGTACCCCGTAATGGATACAGCCCACGGCTATCGCCGTTCATTAGATAAACGTCAAACCCGCGCGCATATCCGTATTCCGGGTGCATAAAAACGTTGGTAACGTACGCCTCGCTGCGGTACCCCTCCGACCGCAGTATCTCGGCCAGCGTAGGTATCTCTTGCCGTATACGGTGACCCGCGTCCACGCCGCATATCGAAGGGTAACGGCCCGTAATCATACTCGCCATCGACGGCAACGTCCACGGCGAGCTGCAATACGCGTTTTCGAACTTCGTCGCGGAGGCAGCGAACCGGTCCAGATTAGGCGTCCCGACCCGCTCGTAACCGTAGCACCCCACGTGGTCGCGCCGAAGGGCATCAATCGATATCAGTAGCACGTTCATGGGGCGTTCGGGCGCGGGGGGTCTAGTGATTGCCGGCAGCGCGTATATATAACCTAATACGATAATTAATAATACTAAGCCGCCGTACCCCAAAACGCCCCAGGTGACGCGGCGGAAACCTCTCGCGGCCGCGGGCCCCAAACCCTTGTAAACCCGCGCGCCTATAAAAAGCGACAGCGATAGCCATACCAGCAATACCAGGATGTCCCCGGCCAGGATGGCGGGGTGACTAATCGTCAAAGTAAAAGCCCGGTTGAGGATTATCGCCAACCCGAGTACCGGCGCGAACAGGGCGCCGCCCGCCGCCGCGGCCGCGACGCCGGGGCACCGCCGCGGCCACACCCTTTTCAATATTAAGCCGAGCAAAGCCGCCGCGGCCGCGCTCGCAACGAAAAACGCTACGTAAAGCACGTACGACCGGGCGAAGTAGACATGGAGTGGGTAAATTGAAAATTCCGGTTGCAGGAGGAAGAGCCGTATCAACGCGGTATCCAGCGCCGAAACCGCCAGGCCGACGACGACGACGAATTTAAAAACGCCGACGACGCCGGCCCCGGGACCGGCTTTATTATCGGGGCCGTGGCCCTTCTCGCTATTTGACATAATAATACCTACTCGCTTTAACCCCATTGATACGAATTATAACTATAATATAATCAAGCGCAATAGAAAAGCCGTGGATTGCGGCTTTAGGGTTACCGGCATTAGGAGTATTAGCCGCCGGCCGCGCGACTTCGGCGGGCAAGACTCGCCCCCGCGGCCAGGTCGTCCGGCGCAAGCGCGACGTTCTTCAAAACGTACACGCGCAGGTGGTAATATCGCCGCATCGTAAACGTAAAAAGGTATTCGTAGTCTTCGGCGAGAACCGGCGATTCGTAATAGCGGTGGGTCCAGTGCCCCGCCGGGGCGGCGGCCCGGGCCGGGGCGGAGCTGTATAAAACGAAAAAAGTAGGCCGCTGTTCGAGGAAATACTCCGGCCGGTAACCTCCGCGCGTCGTTTCCCGCGACAACAAGCCCTCCGGGTTCACGTCGTAAATAATCGGGAACTCGGAGAAATAAGGCAATGCGCCCATATCCCACGTCGCGAGCGAGCTCCCGGTCGGCCCGGCTCGCGCCAACCACTTGCCGAGGGCGACGTGGGCCCGGTTCAAACCGTCCGTATACGACACCTCTTGGAAGAGGAATATCCCGGGGACGAACGCGTATGCCAAAACCGCCGTCGTAAGCGCCCGGGCGACGACTTTGGTTCGGCGCTTTATAAACTTAACCCAAGCGCCCGCGAACGCGATCCAGACCAATACCGCGAACGGCAACTCGTAACGGAACCCCGGCATCCACTCCCGCCGGGCGGCGAACGCCAACGCCAGGCCGGCGATAACCGACGCCCACAGGACCCGTACCCTCGGGTCCTTGTCGCGACGGCTCAGCGCGAAAGCGGCCGCCGCGGGCGGCACGGTATAAATTAAGAACGGCAGCGCCGTACGAATGCGGCCGGCAAAAGACGCGGCCGTGAAACCGGCGCGCGCGTAAAACGTGTTCGGCAACAACATGCCGAAGTAATGCCACCGCCATATGAAATAGGCGCCGTAGCCCGCCAATAATACGATACCGGCCAGCAAGAAGCCGCGCCTCCTCCGCGTGTCGGCGCCGCCCAGTATCAGCCTCGACAATATGACGGCGCAGGCCAAAACGAACCCTTCGGGGCGCGCGAGCGCCGCCAAACACCATACCACCCCCGCGGTGACGGCGGGGACCGTCCCCCGCCCCGTGTCCAACGTGAAGAACAACGCTACGATTATAAGGCACAGGTATTGCGCGGTCTCGAGGCCGCCGACGGCCCAGAACGCGACGTTCCCCATGGCCGCTATAGACAACGTCGCGACTACGGCCGCCGCAACGCCGAAGAGGCGCTTCGCCAAAAAGAACGCCGCCGCCAGCGTAGCCAGCCCCCACCCCATACCTAATAACTTCGCGTAAATTACGGCGTCCCCGGGCAACCGCAGCGCGTATAACGGGACTTCACACAATACCCACAAGAAGTTCGTATATCCTTCCACCGGCGGTACGGCGGCGTCGAATGCGAACCCTTCGCCGGCGGCGACGTTGCGCGCGTACCGCAGCGATATATAGGCGTCGTCTATCGTGTAGTCGAAATAAAAGGCGGCCAGTATCAGGAATATCGCGACCGCCGCCGCAACGCCTACGGCAGCCAACCCGGCGCCGCCCGCTTTCGACGCGCTTTTCTCTACGAATCGATTTTTACCAACCATGATGTGAAGGCTTTTCGCGCCCGCGCCACTATCTCGCGGCGCCGCTCGGCCTTCCTCTTCGCCGCCGGCGGCGGGAACAGGCCGAAATTTATATTCATGGGCGCGAACGCAGCCGGCGAAGCAACCGCCACGTAACGGAGCAGCGCGCCGATAGCCGTTTCCGGAGGGGGATAAACGGGCCTTTGGCCGCGCGCCAACCGGGCCGCGTTCGTCCCGGCTATGATACCCGTCGCCGCGGCCTCCATATACCCCTCCACCCCCGTCAGTTGCCCCGCCACGAATACGCCGCGGCGGGTCCTAAGCTCCAACGTTTGTTCCAGGGCCCGCGGCGAACAGATATACGTATTGCGATGGGCCGCGCCGTAGCGGAGGAACTCCGCCCGGGCCAGCGCCGGAATCATGCGAAAAACGCGACGCTGCTCCCCCTGCTTGAGCCGCGTCTGAAAGCCGACGAGGCCGAGCGTCGTCCCGTTCTCGTCCTCCCCTCGGAGCTGCAGTACCGCGTACGGCCGCTCGCCCGTCCGCGGGTCGACCAGGCCCACCGGCTTCATCGGGCCGAAGCGCAACGTGTCCGCGCCGCGGCGCGCCAACTCCTCCCCCGGCAGGCAACCTTCGAAAAAGAGGTTGCGCTCGAAATGCCGTAAGGTAACCGTCTCCGCCGAAACGAGCTCGCCCACGAACGCGCGATACTCGCCTTCCGTCAGCGGGCAATTCACGTACGCCCCCTCGCCCTTTCCGTACCGGCTGGCCTCGAACGACCTTTCCCGGTCGACGCTCTCCGCCGTCACTATCGGCGATATAGCGTCGAAGAAGTACAGGTTGTCGCCGCCGACCGCGGCCGCGAGCTCGCGAGCCATCGCCGGCGACGACAGCGGCCCCGTAGCCACGACGCCCGGCGGCGACGGAAGGGCCGCGACCTCGGCCCTCACTATCTTCACGGGCGCGCTTCCCTCCAGCGCCGCGGATACCTCCTCGGCGAACCGGCCCCTGTCCACCGCCAAAGCCGCGCCCGCCGGGACGCGCGTCGCCGCGGCGGCCTCCAAAACCAACGAGCCGAGGCGCCGCATCTCCTCTTTGAGCAACGCCGGCGCCGTTCCCTCCTCTTCGGATTTGAAGGAGTTACTGCAAACCAACTCCGCGAGCGCGCCGGTCCCGTGGGCCGGCGTCGTCTTCGCCGGCCTCATCTCGTAGAGCTCGACCGGTACGCCGAGGCGGCCGCAGCGCCACGCGGCTTCCGCGCCCGCCAAACCGCCGCCGACGACCGTAACCGGAGCGCTCATCGCCTCTTCCCCCCGGACCCGTTCAAACCCAATTCCTTCAAGCGGACTCCCCAAGCGGCCTGCGACACTTCGAATAAGTCCGCGAGTATGGACACGCGGTTCTCCGGGTTGGCCGCGTAC
>DATKXQ010000295.1:0-7509 GCA_035528975.1 bacterium | reverse complement strand
CGAGATTGCCGAAGTCGCGGTATTGCATTGCCGCACTTATTCCAATTTCACATCGAGGTCGACGACCGGCATACTCTCATCGGGTTCGGCCGGTCCCGTCACGGTTACCGAGGCGGAGGCTTCATCCTCGGCGCCGCCGTCGGCCCAGGCCCTTACCTCCCACTTGCCGGGCGGTAGCTTGAGTTCGTAACGCCCCTTGGCGTCGGTGGTAGTATCCAGGAAGAGCTCGCGGACGGCCACGGCCGCGCCCTTCAAGGCCTTGCCGCGCTCGTCCTTCACCGTACCCTCGACGCGCGTCATTTGCGTCTCGACGCACAGGTCGATCATAACCTCGAGCTCGGCCGACGCCAGCGGCACCGTCGTCACGAACGGCTCGTCGTAGACGTCGCCGACGACGTCGTAGACGAGGAGGCGGTGGTCGCCCGCGTATACCTCCGCGAGGCGGTATTTCCCCTCGCCCAACTCCTCCGCGACGGCCTCCCCTACCAGGACCGCCCGCGCGCCCTCGAGCGGGAAGCCCTGTCAACCGGTCACGTAGACGTCGACGACCGCCGACGAGGCGTAGAAGCCGGCGTGGGCGGCCGGGGCGCATATCGCCGCCGCTAAGGAGAATAGAAAGATAATTCTTTTACGCAACTGGTTACCCTATACCGTAGAACGTTGCCGCCGAAAACGGGCGCCTCGCGGCGCCCTTACTATTTTGCGATAATCTATTTTAACATACGTAGCTATAAATTTTCCAAATTAGCCAAAAACTCCTCGTTATTCTTCGTCTTGCGCATCTTGGAGAGGAGCATCTCGGTGGCCTCGACGCCGTTCATGTCCGCCAGGACCTTGCGGATGAGGCGCATCTTGTTGATCTCCTCCTCCGTGAGCAGCAGCTCCTCCTTGCGGGTCCCGGAGCGGGCGACGTCGACGGCGGGCCAGGTGCGCCGGTCCACGAGGCGCCGGTCGAGGATGCACTCCATGTTGCCGGTCCCCTTGAACTCCTCGAAGATGATATCGTCCATCTTGGAGCCGGTGTCCACCAGCGCGGTGGCGATGACGGAGAGCGAGCCGCCCTCCTCGATGTTGCGGGCGGCGCCGAAGAAGCGCTTGGGCTTCTGCAGCGTGGAGGCGTCGATGCCGCCGGTCATGACGCGGCCCGAGTGCGGCGTCACGGTATTGTAGGCCCGGGCGAGCCGCGTGATGGAGTCGAGCAGGACGACGACGTCGTGCCCCGCTTCGACGAGCCGCTTGGCTTTGGCCAGGACCATCTCGGCGACGTGCACGTGGCGGTCGGCGGGTTCGTCGAAGGTGGAGGATATGACCTCGCCCTTGACGGAGCGCTCCATGTCGGTAACCTCTTCCGGCCGCTCGTCGATGAGCAGGACGATGAGGATAACGTCCGGGTGGTTCTCCGCGATAGCGTGGGCGTAGTCCTGGAGGATGGTGGTCTTGCCGGCGCGCGGCGGCGAGACGATGAGGGCGCGCTGGCCCTTGCCCACCGGCGTCATTAAGTCCAGTACCCGGAGCGTCATGTTCGCGTCTTCCGTCTCGAGGTGCAAACGCTCGTCCGGGTAGACCGGCGTGAGGTTATCGAAGAGGTTGCGGTCGACCGCCTGCTCGGGGTCGATCGTATTCACGGCGTCCACTTTGAGGAGCGCGAAGTACTTCTCGTTGTCCTTGGGCGCGCGGACCTGGCCCGAGACCGTGTCGCCCTTGCGGAGGTCGAACCGGCGTATCTGCGACGGCGAGACGTAGATATCGTCGGGGCCGGGGAGGTAGTTGTTCGCCGGCGAGCGCAGAAAACCGTAGCCGTCGGGCATGGTCTCCAGCACGCCCTCGGCGAAGATGAGGCCGTTCTGCGTCGCCTGCGTCTCGAGCAGCTTGAAGATAAGCTGCTGCTTCCGCAAGCCCGAAGCGCCCGTGAGGCCCATCTCGCGGGCGAGCACCACAAGCTCCGCCGTGGTTTTATTAGTGAGTTCGGCTAAATCCAAAGACATGAAATGGGAATATGGGAGGGTGGCAACGGAGGTTGGAATTACCCTTTGTTAGTAATATTATAGCCGAAACGCCGGCCGCCGTCAACAGCATTTTTCCGCGGCCACAGAAAAAATACGCCATTCCCAAAATACCCGTACGGGGCTTTTCAGGCCCTTTCCCTCAGTCGCTCGCACGCTTCCCGGATATCGGCCGGCAGCGGCGACAGGAAACGCGTCCGCGCGCCGGAGGCCGGGTGGTCGAAGGCCAGCGTGTGGGCGTGGAGGGCCGGCCGGCCGATGAGCTCGCTCGCCGAGCCGTACGTCTCGTCGCCCAGGACCGGGTGGCCCAGGTACGCGAGGTGGACGCGGATCTGGTGGGTGCGGCCGGTGTAGAGGCGCAAGCGCAAAAGCGTCGCTTCCTCGCCGAAGCGCTCCACGACCGCGAAAGTCGTCTTGGCGTCCTTGGCGGCGAGGGGGCTGACGGCGAATAGCTTCGGGTTCCGGCTCGAGCGACCGATCGGCGCCTCCACCGCGCCGGCCTCGAGCGGCAGCGCGCCCCGGGCCAGCGCGAGGTAGATCCGGCCGGTGGTGCGGCGCGAGAACTGCTCCACCAGGCGGCGGTGGCCCAACTCGGAGCGGGCGACGACCATAACGCCCGACGTCCCCTTGTCCAACCGGTGGACGATGCCGGGGCGGCTCGGGCCGCCGACCGGCGCCAACGGCCCCGCGTGATGCAGGAGCGCGTTCACCAACGTGCCCGAGGCGACGCCGCCGGCGGGGTGGCTCAGCATGCCGGCGGCCTTCTCGACCACGACGACGTGCTCGTCGACGAAATAGATTTTAAGGGGGATGTCTTCCGGCGCGGGCAGCGGCTCCGTCGGCGGCGCGACCGCGCCCTCTATCACGTCGCCCTCGCGCAGCCGATAAGAAGGCTTCACGCGCGCGCCGTTCACGACGACGGCGCCGTCGACGATAAAACCCTTCAGGCGGGAGCGCGAATACTCGCGGAGCGCGTTCCCCAGGAACGCGTCGACCCGCGCGCCGGCGTCCTTCGGCTCGACGGCGAGGTGAAAGCGTTTCGCACTCTCTTCCGTCATATCGACCTCGCGGCCCTCGCGGCCGTTCGCGGGGATTATAATACGCCCGCGACGGGCCGGCAACCGTTACCTTCGCGCCGCGGGCTCCCGGCGCCGGAAAACGCCGCCCGATTTTCGTTGCCGCCGGCGGCGCTATTGCGGTATAATACGTCGTAAAATCCGCGAGCCACAAGGGCCCTTCCGATATGAAGCTTGGGGTTGTATACGTAGCGTTTTTAATTCCGTTCGCCGCCGCGGCGGCCGGCGAAGCCGAACCTTGGGTCGTGGTTAGGCCGGAGGTCCTCCCCGCCGGCTCCGTCGTACCCCGCATAACGTTCGAAGTTAAGATGCCGGTGGAAGCGCCGCCCGGTTCACTGGTAGAGATTGAAATTCCTTTTCACTTCGGCCCCCCCCAAACGAAAAACCCCAACGCCGAAAATTACCTTTGCGCCGAATCGTCCCGGCAACGGAAGTTCATGCTTGCGGCCGAGGTTCCCAACGTGGGAGACTACGTCATACGTATCTTCGCCAAAGAAAAACTCAAACGAGGGGAGAAGTTTAAATTTCTTTTAACGCGGGAAAACGTCCACCCGTTCGACCACAAAGCAACGGCGTTTCGTACGTACGTCAAAGGGCTTCCGGGCCTGAAAGGCGAGCGGCCGATTCTCGCAGAGGGGCCGACGACGGTCGTTTACATCCCGGGCGGCCCTCCGGCGAAGCTCCGGGTGGTGGCGCCGACGTGCGTTACGCCGGGGGAGGAGTTTAAGCTCAAGGTCGCGGCGTTGGACGAAAACCACAACCCGCCGGGGGGCGCGTGGACCGGGGCGCTCGCGGTCAGCGGGGAGGGCGTAGCCGGCCCCGCCAAGGCCGCGATGTCCAAAACGGACAACAACTATCTCGAGGTATCCGGCTTTACCGTCTCGGCGTCGGGGATATATCGCGTCCGCGTCAGCGGGGGCGGCCTGGAGGGTCGGAGCAACCCGATCGTCTGCCGGCCTAATTGGGACCGGCGGATCTACTGGTGCGACGAACATGGCCACTCGGCGTTCTCGGACGGGATACGACAACCGGACGAGTACTTCGACTACGGCCGCTACGTGGGTTTGCTCGACGGCACCTTCTTAACCGATCACGCCGAGAACCTGTTCCGCAAGGAGTGGCCGACGTTCGTCGCCGTCGCCAACGCCAAGAACGACCCGCCGGCGTTCGTGACGCTGGTGGCGTACGAATGGACCAGCGACGCCTGGTCGGGCGGCTACGGCCACCGCTGCGTCTTTTTCCGGGGCGACGGCGGCTCCCGTTACAATTCGATCGACGAGGATTTCAATACGCCCGCGGAGCTGTGGGCGAAGTACCTCCCGGGCAATGTAGTGACGATACCGCATCACACGCTGGCCGGTATCCGGTGGGACCATTTAAACCCGGCGTTCGATCGTTGCGTCGAGATCGTATCGCATTGGGGCTGCTCCGAGTATGGAGGCAATCCGTTTTGGCACAATCGGGAGTGGCCGGAGGGCGGGGTCGTAGACGGCTTGAACTCGCATTACCTCCTGGGCTTCGTCGGCGGCGGCGATAACCACAACGGCGCGCCGGGCCAGAACCACGGCCCGAGCCGCATGCGCCAGATGCCTTACTTCGGCGGGATTACGGCCTTCCTCGTATCCGAAAACACTCGCACGGCGGTCTTCGAAGGCCTTTACGAACGGCAGGTTTACGCAACCTCCGGCAATAGAGACTTTATCGATTTTAAGGTAAATGGTGCGCCGATGGCGAGCGTTGTGCCTATAAGAGAGGGACCGCCGCTCGTGGAGGCGGAAGTCGCGACCGAGGACGCAATAAAAACGGTGGAGGTCGTGCGGGGGGGAGAAACCGTTTATGCCGTTCCCAACGTCCAAGGCGAGGACTACGCGAAATTCGCCTGGCGCGACGAGGGTTACGGCGGCGAGCCCGGTTATTACTACCTGCGCGTTACCTCGGAAGACGGGCATTTAGCCTTTGCCACGCCGGTCTGGGTCGCGAGCGCGGCCTGGTTAAAAATCTCGCCCGAAGCGCCGCGCACCTTAACCGAGGGCGCGACGCTCAAATTGCCGGAACCTACGCCCGGGGACTACGAAGATTACGCGGTGCGATTGACGGCGACGGCCGAAGCGCCGGGAGAGATAAGAATAGTATCCGGAGGCAAGGTCGTCGCCACTGCCGAGACCCCCGCGGGGAACCGGGAAATCACCGCCCGCTTCCGCGCCCCGTCGCCGTGGAACGTTCAGCTCCGGTACGAGGGAAACACCCCTCTTATTTTAACGGACGTCGCCGTGTTCCCTTACCCGTGGAAGGAACCCAACTAGGTCGGCCTAAGGCCGCCCACCCCACCGGGGATTACGCTAATTTTTACCTCCCCGTTCTCCTTCTCGACCAATCCCACCCGTCCCTTCTACCGGGTGCCGCGTTTTCGTTGGAGGGCGATAAGGCGTTAGGGTATAATAAACTAGGCCGACCGCAAGCCGTGAGGAGGCGTTCGATATGAAACGCCGCGTTACGTGTCTCGCGTATTTTATACTACTCGCAGCGGCCGCCCGGGCGGACGGCGGCGAGCCGAAGCCGTGGGTAAAGATCAAGCCCGACGTTTTGCCCGCCGGTTCCGTCGTGGCGGAGATGACTTTCGACGCGAAGATGCCGGTGGACGCTCCGGAAGGTTCCGTCGTCGAGATCGAAATCCCCTACCACTTCGGCGTGCCCCAAACCGAAGACGCCGGCGGCGACAACTACCTCTCGGCTAAGCTGCCGCACAAACCGACGATGGAGCTCGCGCTGGGCGAGGAGACCTCCCGGGCCTACGTCATACAAGTCGTCGTCAAAGAGGGTACCTTAAAAAAAGGCAAGAAGTTCAAAATATACTTGGAACGCGAACGGATCCATCCCTTCAACCACGACGACAAAACGTTCCTCGTCTCCGTAAAAGGTCCGCCCGGCCCGGGCGGCGAGCGGCCCGTCCTCGCCGAAGGCCGGTCGAACGTAGTCCACGTCCCCGGCGGGCCGCCGGCGCGCCTGCGCGTCGTCGCGCCCACGTGCGTAACGCCGGGCGAGCCCTTCGCCGTAAAAATCGCGGTCCTGGACGAAAACAATAACCCCGCGGGCTCCGTGTGGACGGGAGACGTGTCCGTCGCCGGGGAGGGCGTGGTCGGGCCGACGGCCGCGGCCTTCGCCGAAAGCGACGCGAATTACGTCGCAATACCCGGCTTCGCCGTATCCGGGGAGGGCGTTTACCGCGTAAGCGTCGCCGGCGCGGGCCTGGCGGGCCGCAGCAACCCGGTCGTCTGCCGGGAGAATTGGGACCGGCGGATATACTGGTGCGATGAACAGGGCCACTCCGCGTTCTCGGACGGGATGCGACAGCCGGACGAGTACTTCGACTACGGCCGCTACGTGGCCTTGCTCGACGGCACCCTCTTGACCGACCACGCGGAGAATCTCTACGACGACGAGTGGCCGATCTTCGTCGCGGTCGCCAACGCCAAGAACGACCCGCCGGCCTTCGTGACGCTGGTGGCGTACGAATGGACCAGCGACGCCTGGACCGGCGGCTACGGCCACCGTTGCGTCTTTTTCCGGGGCGACGGCGGTTCCTATTATAGCTCGTTCGGCGAGGGCTCCGATACGCCCGCGGAGTTGTGGGCTAAATACCGCCCGGGCGAAGTGGTGATGATACCGCACCATACCCTCGCCGGTTTCCGGTGGAGCAATTTCAATCCGGCCTACGACCGCTGCGTGGAGATCGTATCCCACTGGGGTTCGTCCGAATACGAGGGCAACCCGTTCTGGACCCACCGCGCCTGGCGCGGCGGAGGCGTCGTCGACGCGCTCAACTCCCACTACCTCCTGGGGTTCGTCGGCGGCGGCGACAACCACAACGGCGCGCCCGGCCAAAACCACGGCCCGAGCCGCATGCGCCATATGCCCTACTACGGCGGCATAACGGCCTGCCTTATAAAAGAGAATGCGCGCACCGCCATATTCGACGCGCTATACGAGCGGCGGGTATACGCTACTGCCGGCAACCGCGACTTCATCGACTTCCACGTTAACGGCGCCCCCATGGCGAGCGTCGTCCCGGTGGGCGAGGACGCGCCGCTCGTCGAGGCCGAGGTCGCGACGGAGGACACGATTGCGTCCGTGGAAGTGGTCCGCGACGGCGAGGCCGTCTACGCGGTACCGCTCGCCGCCGGCGACGACTACGTTAAATTCGCCTGGCGCGACGACAACTACGACGGCGCGCCCGGCTACTACTACCTCCGGGTAACGTCGGAGGACGGCCACGCGGCGTTCGCGACGCCGGTATGGGTGGCGCGCGGCTCGTGGCTCGATATCGAGACGGACACCGAACGCGTGCTCGCGCCGGGCCGCTCGCTCGAGTTGCCCGAACCCGCCTCCCGGGAAGGCGAGAATTTCGCCGTACGGTTGGCCGGGACGGCCGC
>DATKXQ010000294.1:0-5234 GCA_035528975.1 bacterium | reverse complement strand
GACGGCCATTTCCGCTACGGTTACGCCGGCGGGTATTTCGATCCCGACGGCGGTTTCGTCGACCAGGACGACGCGACGACGCTCTTCGCCGGCGTCGTCAAGTTGGGGTGGACCTTCGACCGGAATTGGGAAGCGGACATCGTTTTCGCCGGCGCCAATTTCCACAACAACAACAGCGGCCGCTTCGACAACGGCCTCGGCGACGTGTGGCTCGTCGGCAAAGCGGCGTGGTACACGAAACGCGGCGGCGAGTTCCGCCTGGGCCCCCGGCTCGGCATCCGTTTCCCGGGCGCCGCGGCGAAATCCTTCTACGAGGGGAATTCCGCCGTCGACGTCGCGGCCGTGGGGTATTATGACCGGCGGGACGGCATATTCCAGCTCGACGCTTCTCTCGGCTTTCGGCACGATATGGATAACGACGCGTTCGCCGAGGGGCCGGGCCTCTCGGCCTATCTGCTGGCCGACCCGGCCTGGGCGCTGGGGGACGAGGAGCGTTGGCTCGTCGGCGCTTCGTTCGGCGGCTACGCCGGATTGGGAACGGTTAAAACGTCGCTGTTATGGCTGGGGCCGCGCCTCCAGTACGTTATAGACCGCAACGTCCGCCTCGAGGCCGGCGCGGTTTATCCCCTCGTCGGCAAGTCCTACCGCGTCGGCCCCTACGCCTATCCCGTGCCGCGCTACGCGACCGGTTATTTCGGCGTCCAATCCGTGATTCCCACCCGATGGTAAGTCCCGTTATTCTACCGCGGAGGTTCGAATTTTGAGCACGACGGCGACGGCCTTAATCGGCGGTTCCGGCCTTTACGAAATCGAGGGCTTTGAGGTCAAGGAAAAACGCAAGGTCGACACCCCTTTCGGCGACCCCTCGGACGAGCTGATAATCGGGACCTTCGCCGGCGCGCCGGTGGTCTTCCTGCCGCGCCACGGCGTAGGCCACCGCCACCCCGCGGGCGCGGTGAACTACCGGGCTAACATCTGGGCGCTCAAGGCCGTGGGCGTGGACCGCGTCTTGAGCGTCTCGGCCGTGGGGAGCCTTAAGAAAGAGGTGGAACCGCGCCACTTCGTCGTGCCGGACCAGTTTTACGACAACACGAAGCGTCGCGCCTCGACCTTCTTCGACGAGGGCATAACGGTACACGTCGCGTTGCCGGACCCGTATTGCCCCCGCGTCAGGGAGTTGGCGGTGGCGGCGTGCGTTCGACGGGACATACCGGTGCACGAACGCGGGACCTATATATGCATGGAGGGGCCGCAGTTTTCGACGCGGGGCGAGTCCGGCGTTTATCGGCAACTGGGCTTCGACGTTATAGGCATGACGAGCGCGACCGAAGCCAAGCTGGCTCGCGAGGCCGAGATGTGCTACGGGACGCTGGCCCTTGTGACCGACTACGACGTGTGGTTCGAAGCCGAGGACGTGAGCATCGAGATGGTCCTCGAGAATATGCGCGCTAACGTCGCCAACGTCAAGGCCGTCATCGCAGACGTGCTGCCGGGGCTCGCGGCGGAAGGCGACTGCGGCTGCAAACATGCGCTCGCGGGGGCGATCCTTACGGATTTAAATCTCGTCGCGGCCGAGGTCAAGGAACGGCTCCGGCCGCTTATCGGGAAGTACCTGTGAGGTCCGCCGGACGATGACGCCCCGGCCGATAGAAGTAATCCTCCGGAACGTGTTGGAGGAGGTCGAGCCGTACTTCGACGTGGAGAAGTTTTACGGCCGGCCGCCGGGCGTGGTCCTCGTGGGGCGGTTCAAGGCCGGCGCCCGCGACGCGGCTGCGCTGGAGCGCCACTTCGGGCCGCTCGGCTATTACGTCGAGGCGTCGTCTCTCGAGGGCGGCCGGTGGCTGGTGGAAGTGAGCCCGACGCCGCTCAAGCGGCCCCGCCGGCGCGTGCTCGTGAACGCGCTGTTGTTCGTCGCGACGGTCGGGACGACGCTGGCGGCGGGGACGTGGCAGCGGGGCGGCAACCTCTTGCGGCCGGCGGATTGGCTCCTGGGCGTTCCCTTTTCGGCGTCCATAATGGGTATCCTCCTCTGCCACGAGATGGCGCATTTCTTCGCCTCCATGCGGCACAAAGTCCGGGCGACGCTGCCGTACTTCCTGCCGGTCCCGCACCCGCTGTTGGGGACCTTCGGCGCGGTTATCAAGATGGAGTCGCCCATTCCGAACCGAAAGGCCCTGCTCGATATTGGCGCGGCCGGGCCGCTGGCCGGTTTTATCGTCGCGATACCGCTCACGATTATCGGCCTGAATTATTCTACGGTGATAGACCCCGGCGCCGCGGCCGCCGGCACCGTCATGTTGGGAGATTCGCTGATTTTCAAACTGCTGACCTACGCGGTGAAGGGGCCGCTGGGGAGCTTCGATATTACGCTGCACCCGTTGGCGCTGGCGGGCTGGATAGGTCTGTGGGTGACGTCGGTGAACTTGCTGCCCATCGGCCAGCTGGACGGCGGCCACGTCTCCTACGCCATGTTCGGCAAGTACAGCATCTGGGTCGCGCGGGCCGCGTTCCTGGCGCTCATCCCGCTGGGCCTGGTATGGTCGGGGTGGTTCTTCTGGGCGTTCCTCATACTCATCCTCGTGCGGCTCCGGCACGCGCCGCCCATCGACGACGCCGTTCCGCTCTCGCCGGCGCGCCGGTTCATCGGCTGGTTCGTGTTCGCGATCGCGATCTTGACGTTCATCCCGGCGCCGATAAATATTTTGCCCTGACAGCTCGGAGGCGTTATGGCTAACGACAACGGACTGGACAAGGACCTATCTCCCGAGGAGCGGGAGAAGCTCGAGCGCTTCAAGCAACGCGTCGAGCTCGAGAAGCGGATCGCTTCGCGGATGAAGCTCATCCGGCACAAGGTCCTCGTCGCCTCGGGCAAGGGCGGCGTCGGCAAGACGACGGCCGCGGTGAACCTGGCCCTCGCGTTCGCGGCGGCGGGAGACAAGGTGGGTCTGCTCGACGCCGACATCCACGGCCCGGCCGTTCCGCTGATGCTCGGGATGGCCGACGTCAAGCCGACCGGCGACGAGAGCGGCATCAACGCCGTCGCGTACGACGAAAACCTGGCCGTGATGAGCATGGCCTTTCTTCTGGCGGGGGACACGGACGCAGTCATTTGGCGGGGGCCGCTCAAGATGGCGATGATCGATAACTTCCTGGCCGACATCAACTGGGGCGAGCGGGATTGGCTCATCGCGGACACGCCGCCCGGGACCGGCGACGAGATACTCTCGCTGGCGCAGCGGATAAAGGCCGTCGACGGCCTGATAATGGTAACGACGCCGCAGGCGGCGGCGGTGGCCTCGGCCCGCAAGAGCCTGACGTTCGCCGTCAAGACCAATATCCCCATCCTGGGCGTCGTGGAAAACATGGGACCGTTCGAATGTCCGAGCTGCGGCCATAAGATAAGCATTTTCGGCGGCGGCGGCGGCGAGCGCGTCGCGGCCGATTTCGGCGTCCCGTTCCTGGGGACCGTTCCTTTCGACGCCGAGATGGTTGCGGAAGCGGACAGCGGCCGGCCGGTACTGGTCGCCAGGCCGGAAAGCACGTCGGCGCGGGCCTGGAGAGATATCGCCGATAAAGTCCGCGAGTCGGCGGAACGAAAAAAGGGTTAAAGAGACGGGAGAACGAAGTTTCCCCGTAGGTAAACGACATACGTGGGGTGAAGGCCGTGGCGCAAAAGAGTAACGGGAAAACCAAGCTGGCGGTGCTCTTCGGCGGCCGCTCGGGCGAACACGAGATTTCGATAATATCCGCGCGGTCGATGATGGCCGCGGTCGACGGCGCTAAGTTGGAGGTTCTCCCGGTCTATATATCGCCGGAAGGAAGTTGGTACTTTTGGGCCGGCTTTATGCAGGGCGTGGCGCGGCCCGACAAGGGCGAGCCCTCGTACACGCCGGTGGCGGACCCGGGCCGGAGGGCTTTTCTGGCGCGGCTCGACGGCGGCGGCGAGCTCGAGGCCGACGTCGTTTTCCCGCTGCTCCACGGCCCGTACGGCGAGGACGGGACGATTCAGGGCCTGCTGGAGTTGGCGGCCATGCCGTACGTGGGTTCGGGGCCGCTGGCGTCGGCGCTGGCGATGGACAAGGAGATGTCCAAGAATATGATGCGGGCCAACGGCATCTCGACGGTGGATTACTTCGCCGTGAGCCGCCGCGCCTTCGAGGAGGACCAGGACCGGGTCGCGTTGGAGGTGGAACAGCGGTTGCGCTACCCCCTCTTCGTCAAGCCGGCCAACCTGGGCTCCAGCATCGGCATCCACAAGGTCAAGGACCGGGAAGCGCTCAAGGCCGCGTTGGCGGACGCGGCGCGCTACGACGCCAAGATCCTGTGCGAACAGGCCGCCAACGCCCGGGAGTTCGAGTGCGCGGTGCTGGGCAACGACGCCCCCGAGGCGTCGCCGGTGGGCGAGATCGTCCCCACCGGGGAATTTTACGACTACGAGGCCAAGTACGTCGCCGACGACGCGGAACTCCACGCGCCCTCCGATATCGACGAGGATCTGAGCAAGCGCGTCCAGGATTTGGCGGTAAGGGCTTTCCTCAGTCATGGTTGTTCCGGCCTCGCGCGCGTGGATTTCTTCTACTTGCCGGACCGCGACGCCCTCTTGGTCAACGAGGTAAATACGATGCCGGGTTTCACGCCCATAAGCATGTATCCCGCGTTATGGGGCGTCGCCGGCCTAAGTTATCCCAAACTCATAGAACGACTCGTGGATTTGGCGTTCGAGCGTCACGCCGACCTTATGCGAAACCTCATGAGGTACGAAGACGCGGTCGACGTCTAACGCTCCAACCAACCGGAGAGGTGGCAAATTGTTTTTGTTCTTAGTTTCGACGGCTTATGCCATGGGCGGCGGTACCGGCGGCGGCGGGGGGGGCGGCGGGTTCGATTATTCGTTCCTGGTGCCGTTGCTTCTCGTCGTGGCCGTCATCTACTTTCTAATGATCAGGCCGCAGCAGCGCACCGAGAAACGCCGCAAAGAAATGCTGGCCTCCGTTAAGAAGGGCTACCGGGTTATTACCGCGGGCGGGATCCGCGGGACCGTCGCGAAGGTTTACGAGAAAGAGAAGATGGTAGTGGTTACCATCGCGAAGGGCGTAGAGGTGGAAGTGGCCCTGGCCAAGATCGAGGCGGCGGCGCCGCCGGGCGAGGACCTGGCGGTCGGCGGCGCGAAGGAGCAACCGGGCAAGTCGGAAGAGAAAGCCGGCTCCCGGCGCTCCCGGCGCAAGTAATACGCA
>DATKXQ010000293.1:0-9060 GCA_035528975.1 bacterium | reverse complement strand
GGCCCGGAATATGAAGAAGATTATGACGAAGCTCGTAAATATGACGCCGATGAGGGCGTTGGTCCGGGCGGTATTGAACCACTGGCCCGAGGCCGTGGCGGAGGCCGTTCCGAGCACGACCGGTTCCCGGCCCGTCGCCAGTGCCTGTAGCCGGTACTCGTACTCCACGCCATTCTCGATATCTTTGTCCTGGTAGGCGGTTTCGCCGGGAGCGGTTTCGCCCGTTTTTACGAATTCCTTGTCGCCCGGGGCGCGGCGCAGGACCTCGTACCCCGTGAAGGCGAGGTCCTTTTCGAGCGGCGACGGCTCCCACGAGATATCTATGCTTTCGCCGGCGTCGTTGGGGGCGTCGCGCGCCGTGACCGGGGGAGAGGGCTCCGCGGCCGCGGCCAGCGCCGCCGAGCCGAGGGCGAGGATAAAGATAAACGCACCGGATAATGTTTTCATAAATCTATCCCCTGGTAGAAATTAACTCCGGCCCGACTCGATGAGCTCGACGTTGGCGCGGGGGATGACGTCCTCCACGCCGTCGTCGAACTTCACGCCCAGGACCCGGACTTTGGCTTCGCTCTCCAAAATGCGGAGTTCCACCGGCAGCGACGCGACTTCGCCCAACTTGCCGAAATACGGCTCGCGGATGGCGCGGACGCGCGAGCCGATCTCGAGGTTGGATTCGTCGCTCTCCTCTACGCCGACCTTCGCCATGACTTTCCCCGGCCGCGGGATTATTATCTCCGGCCGGATGACGCCGGCGCGGATCTGCGTGGCGCCGTTGATGGAGGCCTGGATGCCCTCGCAGGAGGCCAGGAGGTCGAACGTGGCCCGGGCCATCGGCATGTCGCCGAATCCCTCCGTCACCACCAGCGTGATGCCCAGGTCCTCGTGGCCCGTAATCGCGACGCCGAGGTCGAACCCCAGAAAATCGCGGAGGTCGCGGTCGTGGAAGCCGCCGGCGATGAAGCCGACCGCGCCGACGGTGATGGCCTTCTTCAACGCCTCCGCGCTGGCGAGGCTGCCCCCGAGGATGACTTTGCCCCGGCATTCGGGGCCGACGTCGTCGGCGGTGACCACGTACCCGGGCGACGACGCGACGACCTTTATCTCGCCGTGCGTCTCGCCGCCGATGCCGAATATCCCCTGGACGAAGGTCCCGACGCACTCCACGTCCACGCCCTCGCTCCCGATGACGTCGACGACCTCGCCGTCGACGTAGGCCGTCACGGCGACCGCCATCGGCGGCTCGCGGACGATGACCTGGCCCGTAATGTCGGATATGGTTTCCACCGTTCCCTTGACGGGGGACGCGGCTTTGGAGGTGAAGAGGCCGAAGAGCTGTTTCATCTGGGCGATGACCTGCCCCTCTTCGATCTCGGCCCCTTCCTCAACCAGCATGTACTTGGGGATGTCCTCGGGCGGCATCCCGAGCTTGTTGGCGACGTTCACGGTCTCGACGTTGCCCGGCAGGAAGGTCCGGGCCACCACGTCCAGCGCCTTGACTTTGTCGCCTTTCTCGACCAGCACGTCGCCCGCCAGCGGAAGGCGCCGCTGCTTGCGCACGAGGGCCGTCTCTACGACTTTGAGGCCGGGGGTATAAGCGTGGGCCATAAATGACTCCGAGTGTTGTTACCTGGTGTGACTATGCACAATTCTACTTTGCGGCCTTGAGCCCGGGTTTACCGGTGCGCGCGTTCCCGCGTCAGGGTCGCGCCGTGGCCGCGTCGGTCAGCTCCAACGTGACTTTGCCCAGCGGCGTTTGCCCGAGCCGTTTGACCAAAGAGCCGTCCTCGGCGAACCAGAACGTCGCGCTTCCCAGGCCGCCCTTGGCGGCGATGACTTTGGCCTCGACGCTCTCGCCCGAGACCTCGAGCGTCTGGTCCGCGACGTACTCTATTTTCGTTTTGTTGACCTTGCCCGTCTCGAGGTCCAGCACTTGAACCTCGATTTTGCCGCCCGGGGCCGCGAGCTTCGCCAGCGCCTCCTCCGCTTCCACCATCCCGAACTCTTCGGACGCCACCGCTATCGTTTCGACCTTCTCGCCCTTGGTAACGGTTATATTGAAACCGGCCGCCGTTCGCGTTGCCTTCACGTCGGTCGTTTTGCCCTTATCCGTCACGGTCGAGGCGAAGTAGACTACCGCGCCGCCGCTGCGGTAGCGGTCCTCGGTCCGCTTGTACGTGTATTGCCCCGCCTTATCGCGTTTGGCTTCCGTCACGGCCGTGGACCGGTCGACGACGGCGTTGCCCAGGTTGGCGGTGCTCTCGACGACGTGGCAATAGCCGACGTGTTTATCCCCCTCGTAGACCGCGTACCACCAATCCGCGGCCGCGGGCCCCGCCAGCGCCGCCGCGCACGCCGCGGCCGCCAGGGCCAGCGACGGCCCTCGCCGTACCGTCATAACGTCGCCTCCTTCGCGTTTAATCGCCATAGCCCGGGTAGACGCCGAGGGCGCCGAGCCACCGCCGGAGGGCGGCGATGCGGGCGTCCTCGTCCGTCGGCAAGTTGAGCGGCCGGCCCCGGCAATCGAGGATAACGCCCACCGTACCGCCCTCGAGTTCGACCTCGCGCGACTGCCCCTTGCCCTCGCCGAGGTCGAAAGGCCGGACCGGCTCGAGCTTGGCCTGCACCTTCTCGCCGACGCCGAGGGGCAAAAGCGCCATCTCGCCGTACTTTATCGTCTCGTCGACGTGGCCGCCGCCCGGCCAGTCGGCGACGATTTTCAGGCAGCTTTGGCCCGCTTTGCCGTTGCCGATGGGCGCCACGCACGAGCCCAGGCGCACGAGGCAATCGCGCTCGAAGACGTGCGTCGCCGCCTCCGGCATCACCGTGGACAGCACGCCCAGTTGCGGCATCATGAAGATGGAGTCGACGGCCAGGAACGTCACCGCCTCCGGCCGGAAGCCGTCGATGAGCATCAGCGCCGCCTGGACGCGCCGCGGCGCGTGCGACAGAACGCCGCCGGAGCCTACCAGCATGTCGAGCGTCAGCATGTTGACCAGCGTCTCGCCGGTCATGCTCTGGCTGAAGGCGTCCGATATCGTCCGTTCCTGTTGGATCCCCTTCAGGCCGACGGCGAGGCTCTTGTGCTGTACGAAAGCGAGGCGGAGAGCCTCCCGCGCTATCGCCTGTTCTACTATGAGCTCGGTCAGCGTCTGCGGTATCGTCGTGGGCCGGATCATTTTGTTGCGGATGCGGTCGCGCAGGTCGCGTTCGTCGAGCTCCGCTTTGGAGAACGGGACCCACCGCATGATGTCCGGCAGGCCGGCTTCGGCGAGGATGTTGGAGATGGAGTAGGACATCCCCAGGTTGGCCGAGACGGTCCGGTTGAAGACGTTTTGGAAGACCGAGAAGATGTCCGTCGTGGCGCCGCCGATGTCTACGCCGATAACCTCCAGGTCTTCCCGTGCGGCGATGGTCTGGATGATGGCGCCCACCGCCGCGGGCGTGGGCATTATGGGAACGGCGGTCCAGGTCATGAGCTTGGAGTAGCCGGGGGCCTGCGCCATGACGTGTTCCATGAAGAGGTTGTGGATCTCGTGCCGCGCGGGGCCCAGGTTCTCGCGTTCCAGGACCGGCCGGATGTTGTCCACGACGTATAGCGACGTCTTCCCCCCCAGCGTTCCATCGATTATCGGGCGGGCCTCCTTGTTGCCGGCGTAGATGACGGGGAGCTTGAAGCCGGCGCCGAAGCGGGGCCTCGGGTCCGCGGCGCCGATGAGCTCCGCCAGCTCGACGACGTGGCTGATGGTGCCGCCGTCGATGCCGCCGGAGAGGAGGATCATATCGGGCCGGAGCCGCCGGATGGCTTCTATCTTCTGGTGGGGCAGGCGGCCGTCGTTGGACGCCAGGACGTCCATCACGATGGCGCCGGCGCCGAGCGCCGCGCGCTGGGCCGACTCGCCGGTCATGGACTTCACGACGCCGGCGACCATCATTTGGAGGCCGCCGCCCGCCGAGGAGGTCGACATATAGATGTCGACACCCTCGTTTTCCCCTTCGGTGACGAGGACCTTGTCGTCGGCTATCAGTTTGCGGCCCACCAACTCCTCGACTTCGCCGACGGCGTTCAATACGCCGCGCGTAACGTCTTCGGCCGGTTTTTCGACGGTGGTGGGGGCCTCGCCCCGGACTTTTAAGCGGTACTCGTCGCCTTCCTTCTGTATAAGGATGGCTTTGGTCGTGGTGCTGCCGCAGTCGGTCGCGAGGATGGTCTTTACGTTCGCTAAGTCCATATCTTTCGTAGGAAACGCTTTTTCGGGAGGGTGTAGCGGGCTCTCGTTCTATGCGGCCTTTCGGCGTTTTTTCCTTTCCTTGACCTCGGCGCGCCACTCCGCGTCGTAACGTTCGATTTCGCAGAGGAGGAGATCCACGTTCCTGCGGTCTTCGAGCGCTATGCGGACGTCGTCGTAGCCCCGTACGTTGAATATCGACCGGACCAGCGGGTCGAAGAAAACCATCACCTGGGAGCCGATGAACGAGAGGGGTTTGGTGGATTCTAAAAAGAAAATCGCCGGCGCGGTCAGGCTTCGTTCGACGATGGCCCGGGCGATTTTTCCGATTAATTCGTCGCGTCGCTCAGGCGAGAGTTCGCCGTATTCGGGTCGACTGGTCGGTTCGAAAAGGCCGGCCATAACGGCGAACTACGGACGCTCGTGCGTTCCGCGCGCGATAACTTCGGTTCTTATAATAACCCCAGGGCGGCGAGGGTCCCTTTTATCCAATCGTTGATTAAAAATTCCATCCGGCCTATGAGCAGCGAAATACGGGCCATCACGGTGTAGCCGAAGGCCGCGCCGAACGATACCATCAGGAACCAGATCCCGAGCCGCGCGACGCCGCCCACCACGCCGGTATGCTCCTTCGAGAAATAGAAGTAAACCAGCGCGCTCACGACCCCTACTATCAAAAGAGTATTCGCCAGCGAAGCCCCCAGGTCGAAGCCGTCGTTGAAGACGAGCGGCGGGATTATCGTCCCCTTGATCTGCGCCAGGCAGTTGGCGTGGAGGTAGACGATGAACGCCAGCCCCGCGCCCAGGCCGACGGAGAAGGCGATGCCGTACCGCGAGACCCAGGCCACTTTGGGGAAGAAGCGGAACAACATCGTCAGGCCCAGGAGGCCGGCGATTACCGTAAGGACGCGGAAGTCCATCCGGCCGTCCTGGAAAATTACCGCGAAGGCGCCTTTTTCGCCCGGCGCCCCGAAAAGCGGCTGCAACAGGTTCGGCTTCAAGAGGTTGTGGTAGTTGTAGGCGATCCAGAACCCCGCGGAGACTCCCACGAAGAGGTATTCGGCGAATTTGTAAAACGGGTTATCCTTGTACAGGAACGACAGGATGCACAGCGTCAAAACCGCCGCGATCCAAATTCCCACTAGAGTAAGCCCGTCCATGGGCGTGCCTCCGATTGAGCGCGAGGGCGCGTTTAGGGTGTGCCCGGCGGTCCGGCCGCTCTTCCCGCCCCCGCTCCTTCTTTGTGGCGGCGCGATATAAAGTAGGAGACGTTCGCGAATATTATAAATATTATAATTACGAGGTGCGCTACCGATTGGGAGTCCATCCGGCGCGTGGCGGCCCCGGGGTATTTTATAAGCGTCTCGTACTCGGCGGCGCCCTTCAGGCCGCCGAGCAGGCCGATGAGCTGGCCCGTTTGTAAGTACGGGAAGAACTGCGGCGCCGAAACGGCGGTGCTCCCTCCCGCGATCTTGCGGTGGTAGAGGGCGTTGCCGACGCGCACCCACGCCGGGATGCCGGGGTCCCCCGCCGAGAGGTCCATCACCAGCGCCACGTCGTTGAGACTTTGGACTTTCGCCATCAAAGGCAGACTCGCGGTGGACCGGCCGGCCATGTCCCGGGGGAAGACCTCCCAGATCGACGACCCCATCGATTTTATGACGATGTCGCCGCCGGGTTTGTAGCCGAGGTTGACGTAGTCGCGGCCGTACTCGAGGTCGAAGTCGCCCCCGACTTCGGCCAGGGCCCGGACCGCCATCTGGGCCCCCTGCGGCCAGAGCGCCATTATGATAACCTTGTGCTGCTTTTCGAAGCAGTGGCGCAGGAACGACAGCGCCATGGGGTGGACCTCGGGCTCCGTGGCCGGGTCGTAGTCGAACGACACGATGACGTTCGACCCGGGCGGCAGCGCTTCCACCTCGTCGTAGATCGACTTGGATTGGGGCGTTACCGTAACGGGCATCCCGATGGGTGCCAAAATGGGCACGACGACCGCGACCGCGATGAGCAAGAAGAGAATGCGACGGTCAATATCGGCCAACCAAAGGACGAATTTCATCTGGCGTAACCTCCGCGAGCCGAGGTTTGGCGGCTGACGCCCGTTATTCTTCTCCGAGGTAGGAGCGTTCGATGCCCAAAAGTATCCGCAGCGACGTCGAGACGACGCCGAGGGACGCGCCTATCAGAATGGCCCGCTGGCCCGCCGTATTGCCGATTTCCATGATGCGGTCTTTGAGCCAGGCGGGCGACAGGAAAAAGGGCCACCACGACGGCACCCAGAACGAGCCGAGGGGGACTTGCCCCAGCATTACTATGAAGGCCGCCGCGAGGAGAAGGGTGGCGTCGACGGTGCGGGCCCGGAAAGCGCGGTAGGCCGCGGACGCCACGAAGAACGCCAGCAGCGCGAACATCGTCGACGACATCGGGAACATAAAATAATTGAAAAGCCAATCGAAGGTCGTATCCGCGTCGATGCCGCCGATGAGGCCCGTCAAGCCCATACCGAAGAGGCCGATTATCAAAATGATGGAGTACGGCCAGTCGGCGCGCCGGTGGCGGATCTTCATGTAGTTCATCCGCAGGAGGTTGAACGCGCCTACGAGGATCGCGAACGCGACCACGACCAGGTACCAGTTCTGGATGCCGGCCGCCACGTCGCGGAGGGCGGGAACGAAGAACTCGAGGATAATTATTACGCCGGCGACGAAGGCCACGATCATCGGTATTTCGCGCCGCATAGTCAAGCTCCTTGCCGGGGAACGCCGTCGTTAAAAAGTCGCTTCCGGCGGCGGTTATCTTACGTCGAAGAGCTGGGCCAGGTTTATCGAGCGGCCGAAGATCTCGACGCCGAACTGGTCCAGGAACGCTGTAAAGACTCCTAGAATTATAAAGACCAAAATAATAACCTTACCCCAATCCTGCCCCAGCAGGCTTCCCAGGAGCCGGGGCTCGCGGCTGAGGTAAGCGCTGGCCGCGAAAAGCTCCTCGCCGATGAGGGTGTAGTCGCAGGCCGCGATGAAGAACGGCAGCTGCGAGGGCATGGCGGTCCCGGCGATCTGGATGGCCCCTATGGAGTGGCCCGTCTCGGCTAAGATGAGCGACTCGGCGTAGAAGGTTCCCAGGTAGAAGTTGGCCGCGGGCTTATCGCGTATCATGATGCCGTCCACGCCCGCGACGAAGCCGAACTGGTCGTCGGTGAGGTAGCGGATGTTCTCGCGCTGGTAGGCGTCCGGCCGGCCGGCCTCGAGGTAAGCCTCCTTGACGACCTCCTGCGCGGTGGACATGACGAGCGAGCGGGAGCAGGGCACGAGCAGGTCCGCGTCGTATTCCGCGACCATGGTAGCCACCCTTCCCAGGATCGTCAGCGAAGCGATCGTCTGGATGTCGTCGACGTCGGCGATGCCCGGGACGAAGAGCACCGGCTTGCCCATCTCCGTGGCGCGCCCCACCGCTTCCTGGACGGCCTCCAGCCCCGCGATCCGGCGGATGAAGAATTCCCGGCCGGCGCGCGCCTGGGAGATGTAGTAGAGCACGAACGCCGAGAGCGCGATCGAGGCGATGAGCATATTGAGCCGCTCCGGGTGGAACCACTGGGCCGACGCCTTCGCGGGCCCGAGCGGCGCCGTGTCGGTGCTCATCTTTTCGTTGCGCACCCGGATTTTGTAGAAATAGGTGACGCCGTTCTCGGCGGCGTTGTCCGTGAAAGCATAGCTCGGCTTCCCGGGGTCCACGCTGCCGACCTTTTTGTATTCGCCCGTGACCCGCTCCGCGCGCCAGACCTCGTACCCGAGCACCGGCGTTTTCCCCGCGGCTTCACTGGGCGACGGCTGCCACGTTACGTCTATCGAACCGCCCGCGTCGATGGGGGTGTCCGACGCGTTCAGGCCTTCCGCGGCGCGGAGCGTTTGGCCGGTCGCAGCGGCGACCAAGGCTAAAATCGAAACTACCCCGAGGAAAGCGGACCTCATACCAGTACCTCGCAAGGTTTACAACGTACTTCCGGCGTCTCTTCCGGCATGCCCGGCGCCATATGTCAGCATAGGAAATTTGAAAAAATCTATCACGGCGTCGAAGCCGTGTCAAGGGTTAAAAAGGGCGCCGCGCGGCGGCTTGGCCGACGCGGCGCCGGGCGGGCCGGCTTCCGGGGCCGTCGTTCGAAAATAGAGTTGACACCCGGTATCGCCGGATGTTAGATTCGACCCGCGTTTCCGTTTTCTTCTCACCCCTTCGAAACCGATTTCCGGTAGGTGGCCGGTGGCACGGAAAACTCAAAAGCGCCGCTTGTCCGACGTCGAATACGGCTCGTTCATTTCGGGCGAGGCCGAGGTGCACGGGGCATACGGCGGGAAGACGAATCTGCTCATCGCCGGGACTTTGCACGGCGACGTCGAGATCGACGGGACCGTGATGGTTACTACCCCCGCGGCCGTACAGGGGAACGTTTCGGCGGTTAACGTCGTGGTCTCGGGCCGGGTGACGGGAGACGTGCAGGCCCGTAAAGTGGCGGAGGTGCGCCGCAAGGCCGTAGTATCGGGCAACGTCGTCGCCCGCGAGATATACGTGGCGGTGGGGGCGCAGGTGAACGGCGAGATAATCGCGCACGGCAAGCGGGGCGTCACCTCCTACCGGGACCGCCGCCGCGAAGGCGCGGCCGCCGAGACCAAGCCCGAACCCCGTAAAAGCTAAAAAGGAGTACCCTTGGCTTTCGATAGGACGGATGCCGATAGCGTCGTCGGCGAGGCGCTCAAGGCGTCGCAGGCGGACGAGACCCTCGTTCTCCTCGAATCCTACGAGCGGGCGCTAACGCGCTTCAGCGAGAACGAGATCCATCAGA
>DATKXQ010000292.1:0-2431 GCA_035528975.1 bacterium | reverse complement strand
TTCACGTACGCCGCCAGCCGGTACGCGGGCGCTTGCAAGCGGACGAGGAGCGCGCGGGCCTCGAGGCGCCCCGTCAAATCGAGCGTTACGAGGAACGCCGAGACGGCCCCCAAAAAGAGCGTCGTGAATACCTTCGCGTTGAAGAAAGTCCGCATCGTTACCTTATCCGGTCGCGGTCACCGCGGCCCAGTAGCCGCGGGCGACCAGCTCCGCGGCGGCCGCCGTCGCCTCCTCGGCGTCGCCGGCGGGGGCCGCGAACGCGCCGCCCGAGCCGGAGAGGCGGGCGTCGCCGTAGCCGAGGTCGGCGAGGGCCCGTTTTAGTTCCCCGAGGAAGGCGAAGACCCGGCCGGCCGGCCGCGCCAGCGAGTTCTCGCCCGCGGCCCACCACTCCCCCGCCGGCGCGTCGAGGCTGGCCAGCACCCGCCAGGCGGCGTCGACGTCCGCGGCGTAGTCGCCGACGGCGAGCTCCTTGTATACCCGCGCCGTGGGGACGCGGCGCCGCGGCGCCGCGACCAGGAACGTCGCGCCGGCCGGGCCCCGGACGCGCGTGACGAATTCGCCGCGCCCCGTCGCGAATCCCCATCCTTCGTCCAGGAAGAAGGGGACGTCGCTGCCGAGGCGGCGGCCTATCCTCCACAGCGCGTCGGGGCCCAGCGGCTCGCCGAAATGTGCGTTCAACGCCACCAGCGTTGCCGCGGCGTCGCTCGAGCCGCCGCCCAAACCCGCGCCCACCGGGACGTTCTTTACGATGTGGATCGCGACCGCGGCCTGCACCCGGGACGCGGCCAGGAACGCGCCGGCCGCCTGGGCGGCGATGTTCTTGTCGTCGCGGGGTACGCCGTCGCCGTCGCAGCTTACGCGGACGCCCCGGCCGCCCTCGCGGACGTCTATAGTCAGCGCGTCGGCGAGCGTGAGCGGCGCCATGACGGTCGCGACGTCGTGGTACCCGTCGGCGCGCTTTCCCGCGACCAGCAGGCAAACGTTCACTTTGGCGGGCGCGGCGATTTCCATCGGGGCTTCTTTACTCGTCTTCGTCGAATTCCGTTCCCGGGGGCCACGTTTCCATTACGGTCGCGCCTTCGGGCGGCGCGGTCGAGAACGCCTCGTCGTCCATCGGCACGTTGGTTTCCAGTTTTTGGGCCGCGATCTCGACGACCGTTTCCTCGGCCTTGAACGTGACGGCGTAGGGCATCGTCGCCTCGCCGCACGCGCGCCAGTCGTCGTAGGTTACGTCGAATACCGCCTCTTCCCCCTCGTACAGGCGCGCGGCCAGCAGGCGGTACGGTTCCGCCGACATCGTCACCTGTTGCAGCCGCGAGCCGTCCGAAGCCCGGCGCCACGTCAGCGCGGTGCGCCCGGCGCCGGCCGGTTCGGCCGCGAGCGTCACCGCGCCCGCGTCGACGTCCGCCTCGTACAGTTGCGGCCGTCCCGCGAGCCAGTCGACGAGTTGGTAGAAGCCGCCGCCGCCGAGCATATCGGCGAAAGCCCAGTCGGCGTCGGCCGCGACGACGGCGACGTCGTCCGCGGGATAATACAGGAGCATCTCGTCGCCCCGGGCCGTTATTACGAGCACGGTGCCCGTCAAGGGCGTCGATATCTCGAGACGGCCTCGGTCGGGCGGCACGTACGCGAAGGCCACGTTGAAGTTCCCCTCCGTCGCGCCGTAGGCTTTCAACGCGGCCGTTCCCCGGAAGGAGGCGACGGCTTCGCCGCGCGCCTGGAGCAGGGCGAGGTAATCGCCGGCCGAGAGCTCGGCGCCTTCGGGCGGCGCGTCCTCCGCGGCGGCCGGCGCGGCCGGGACGAGGAGCCATATCATCGTCAGTGACGCGGCCGCGAGGCGTTTGGGCATAATTCCGTCCTTCGCTGCGAGTTACAAGTATTCGACGTCTACGATGCCGACTCTAACTTCCACCAGCGCGATGCTCGCGCGGCCCGTGACCCAGCCGCCGAGCTCGCCGGGGCATATGACCAGCGACTCGCCGTGCTCGATGCGGACGTGATGGTCGTGGCCGAAGGCGACGAGGTCGTAGCCGGCGTCGGCGGCGGCCTCGCGCGCCAACCGCGGTTTGTGCGTTATGAGTACGGATAGGCCGTTGAAAGTAAAACGATGGGGGTCGGAGTTGATTTCGCCGAGGGGGGCGTAAGCCCGTTTGAGGGCGGCGCGGTCGCCGTCGTTGTTGCCGAAGACGCCGCGGAAGGGGGCCGCGAGTTTGGAAAACGGCTCGGCCGTGAACGGCGCGACGTAGTCGCCGCAGTGCACGACCAGGTCGGCGCCCCATTCGTTAATGACGGCGACGGCGCGCTCGATCATGCGCAGGTTGTCGTGGGAGTCGGCTATGACGGCGACGCGGTCCATACGGGTTATGATAATAGGGGCCGCGGCGATAGTCAAGGGGCGCGTCGTCGGGAAGTCGCCGCTTCGACGGCGAAT
>DATKXQ010000291.1:0-11582 GCA_035528975.1 bacterium | reverse complement strand
TATCCCAGATGCTTTTCGCAGGTCGGCGCGGGGGCGCCGTGTTATCGAAGCTAAATTGAACGAGGATAAACTCCTCCGTGAACTATACGAAGCCAGAAAGGTCCTGGGCAAAAGCGTCGATTATTGGCTTTGGATTGGATTTCGGCACGCCCGGACCCGGCGGGATCTGACCGAAGACGGCGTAATACATTTTAAAATAGATATGTTACACGAAAATAAAGATTACTTTAGGGCTTTCGAAACCGGCGCCTTCAAAACTTATCCCGGCTTTTGGGACTTCTTCAAAACGGCGATTACCGCAAGGAACAACAACATAGAAATCGGCTTCGAGGCGCGTTTATATACTAATCCCGCTTCCGCGAACTACAAAGAAAGGCAGTCGGTTTCGAACACCCTGTTCGATACGACCACCCCCACAATAATACCTACAATAAAAAAAATGGTCGCCGAGCAAGCTAAACTTACGCAGTATTTATCCGTCGAGATATGAAAGCCGCCGCCATCCCTATCGTCTACTCCCCCCAATATCTCGCCGACCTCCAGGGGCACGTCTTCCCCATCGAGAAGTATCGGCTTATCGTCGCGCGGCTGGAGGCCGAGGGCCTCCTGGGCGAAGTGGTCGCGCCGGAGCCGGCCACGCGCGAACAGCTCGAGCTGGTCCATACCGCCGAATACCTGGACGACCTCCTCGCGGCGCGGTGGACGCCCCGCACGGCCTCCTCCGAGATGGCGCTGACGCCCGAGATCGCCCGGGCGTTCCAACTGGGCGCCGGCGGCTCCGTCGCCGCGGCGCGGCGGGCGCTGGCGCGCGGCGGCCCGGCGATGAACGTCGGCGGCGGCTTCCACCACGCCTTCCCGGGCCACGCCGAGGGCTTCTGCTACATCAACGACGTCGCGCTGGCGGTGAAGGCGATGCTGGCCGAGGGGCGCGCGGAGCGCGCCGCCGTCATCGACTGCGACCTGCACCAGGGCAACGGCACCGCCGTCGTCTTCGCCGACGACCCGAACGTCTTCACTTTTTCTATCCACGAGGAGAACCTCTACCCGGTCAAGCAGAAGAGCGACCTCGACGTCGGCCTGCCGTCCTTCGCCGACGACGACGTCTACCTGCCTCCCCTGCGGGAGTACGTTCCACAAATACTCGAGAAGCACCGTCCGGAGCTCGTGGCGTACGTGGCCGGCGCCGACCCCTACGCCGGCGACCAGCTGGGGACGCTGCAGCTCACGCTCGAGGGCCTGCTCGAGCGCGACCGGGTAGTACTGGCGAGTTGCCGCGAGCGCGGCATCCCGGTCGTTATCCTGCTCGCCGGCGGCTACGCCGCGCGGACCGAGGACACGGTCACCATCCACGTGAACACGTACAAGGTGGCCGCGGGGATTTTATAACCAACTCGAGCGAACCCGAACGAAAAGGGGAGCCGCGCGGCTCCCCGGTTCTCTATTATATGTTAACGGGCCTTACTTCCAGGCGCGGCGGTACTTGAGTATTACGCACTCGTCGCCCACGGCCCAACCCTCGGCGTCGTTTACGAGGACCATGTCGTTCAGATTGGCCGGCCCCACGTCGAGGTCCACCGGCCCCCAGACGCCGTCCTTCTCGCCCAACAGCGCGCCGTCGTTGCCGCAGGCGAACGTCGTTTCGGCCACCGCGGCCAGGCCGTTAAGCGAGGCCGTCGTCGCGGTCGACATGACGCGCCAACCGCCGCCGGCGTCGCGTATGATTACGCCGTTATCCCCCGCCGCGTACACGCCGTCCTCGCGGACGATAACGTCGTTCAACCGCTCGTCGGTGGGAACGCCGTCGACCTTCGCCCAGCCGGAGCCGTCGTAATAAAGGACCGTACCGACGTCGCCCACCGCCCAGGCCTTCCCGTCCGCGGAGAACGCGACGTCGCGCAGGTCGGCCGTGACGCCGGCGAGCGAAACGTCCTCCCATTTCTCGCCGTCATACCGGAACAGGGACCCGTGGTCGCCGACGGCGAAACCGCGGCCGTCGTCGAACGCCACGCCGTAGAGGTCGTAGCCGGTGAGGTGCAACGAGTTGTACCACTGGCCGTTGTGGTAGCACAGTACGCGGCCGTCGGCGCCGACGGCCCACCCCGCACTCCCCGACGTCACTTCCAGGCCGTTGAGGTCGAGGTCGGTCACCTCGAGCTGGTAGAACGACCACCTCACGCCGTCGTAATGCAGGATCTTGCCCTGGTTGCCTACGGCCCAGACGTCGTTAGGGCCGGCGGCATCTACGGCGCGGAGGCTGACGCCGCCGATGGTGGGGCCCCGTTGTACGTACCAGTACGATACTTCCGGCGGCTCGTCCTCCGCGCACGCGAGCACGAGAGCTAAAGAGAACGCCGCGATGTACAATCGACTCCGCATCATATCCTACCTGCCCTCGCCGCGGGCGATTTTACCCAACGCCCGCACGGCTGCGTCGACTTGCTCCTCGGTATTGTAGTGACCGAACGAAAATCGTACGGTTCCCGTATCGATAGTACCCAGCGTCGTATGGGCCAGCGGCGAACAGTGCAGGCCCGCCCGGACCATAATGCCGTATTCGGCGTCGAGCCGGTGGCCCACCTCGGCCGCGTCCATCCCGGCCACGCGAATCGAACACACGCCGGCGTGCCGGGAGAAATCTTTGGGGCCGAAGTAGTCGACGCCCGGCGTCTCGCCCACGCCGGCCGCGAAGCGTTCCGCCAACCTCGACTTGTGCTCCCCCATCGCCGCCGGCGTAACGTCGGCCACGAAATCGCACCCCGCCTTCAGGCCCGCCAGGCCTATCGCGTTGTGCGACCCCGCCTCGTAGTAATCCGGCAAAACCTCGGGCTGGAGGGTCTTCTCGGAATCGGTGCCGGTACCGCCGTGGTACAGCGGCCGGGGCCTCACGTTCGGCCCCACGTAGAGCACGCCGGTCCCCAGGGGCCCCAGCAGCCCCTTGTGGCCCGGGAACGCCAGGAAATCGATCTTCATGGCCTCGGCGTCTATGGGGACCGAGCCGGCGCTCTGGGCCGCGTCCACCAGGAAGGGCACTCCCCGCTCGCGGCATATCGCCCCCACCGCGCCGACGTCGTTCACGGCGCCGCACACGTTGGAGGCGTGGATGACGGCCACGAGGCGCGTCCGGGGCGTTATCGCCGCCGCGACGTCGTCCGGGTCCAAAAAACCCTCGGCCGAACACCGCACGTACGTAACCTCTATCCCCCGCTCGGCTCGTAAGTGATTCAGGGGCCGCGCTACGGAGTTATGCTCCATCGACGTCGACACGACGTGGTCGCCCTCCTCCAGCCAGCCGCGCAGCGCGAGGTTCAACGCCTCGGTGCAATTCAGCGTGAAAATTATCCGGCGGGAATCGGCGACGCCGAACAGGTCCGCCACCGCCCGGCGGGCGTCGAATATGACGCGCGAAGCGTCCACGGCCCGGCGGTAGCCGCCGCGGCCCGCGCTCGCGCCGACCCGCTCCTGGTACCGGACCATGGCCTCGACGACCGAAGGCGGCTTGGGCCAGGACGTGGCCGCGTTGTCCATATAAACGCCGTCTTTTTCGGAGCCCGTGGTATCCATAACGCGCTGAGGAAGTTACTTTTTCCAACCGTAATATTACCATAGCCACCTCGCCGGGTCAAGTTGGCCCGCCACCGGCCTCTTAGTTTCGGCTTGTGGTAACTTACCGTTTGTGATATTAATTTAGTATTCGGAACGGCTGCGACGTTTCGCCCCAAATGGCCGAAATCAAGAAGATACCCGTACGGACGCACGTAATCGGGTACGGCGACAATATACTGGACGTCGTGGAGGAATACACGCGGCCCGTCAGACGGCCCGGCGACACGATCCTCGTCACGTCCAAGGTCCTGTCGCTGTGCCAGGGGCGGACGGTGCCCTTCGACGACCTGCGCGTGGGTTTTTGGGCGCGCGTCCTGTGGCGGTTCGTGTCCAAACCCGTTTACGGCTTCGGCGCCGTCGGCATCCCGGAGAAGATGCAGGCCGCGATAGACTTAGTCGGCCTGCCGCGGGTACTGTGGGCCGCGTTGTTGTCGGCGGTGACGAAACCATTCGGGCGCCGCGGCGTCTTCTACGAGATAACCGGGCACGGCGTCGCCGAGATCGACGGCACCCGCAAACAGAGCTTCGAGCCCCTCATCCGCCTCATCGTGTACGGGCCCGCGGACGGGAACGCCGTGGCCGAGGCGATCCGAGCGCGCACCGGATGCGAGGCCGCGATAATCGACGCCGGCGACTACGGCGACTGCGATTGCCTGGGCCACTCCGCCGCCGTGGACCCGCGGGTGGTCGAGGGCAACTGTACGGACAACCCCCTGGGCCAACAGCTCGAGCAGACGCCGGTGGGCCTTTTAAGGGTTAGGGGTTAAAATGTCGGGCAACGTCGAGGAATACACGAAGCTCATCGAGGCCGTAATCCGGCGGGCCGGCCTGGAGCCGGCCGAATGCTACAACGAAGAACACCAATGCTGGCAGTTCGCCAAGGGCTCGGTAGACCTCTTCATAACGCTCATCGAGATCGGCGGCGAATATTACGTCAATATCGCTTCTCCCATAATGGCGGCGCCGCGGGAGCGGCGGGAAGAATTCTTCCAACGCCTCCTCGAGGAGAACGGCCAACGGATCGCCGTAAAATTTTCGCTGCGAGACGACGTCATATGGCTCGAGGTAAATCGCGAAATGGCGGGCGTCGGCTTCGACGAGGCGATGCGGTCGCTCGTGCGGGTAGCGGAAGTCGCCGACGAGCTGGACCAGGTGCTGGTTAACGAGTACGGCGACGATTGGGACGGTTAGCGAACGTGGGCGTATTCGAGACTATCCTGAAGCGGCGCTCGATAAGGAAGTTCAAGGCCGACGCCGTCGGCCGCGAGCCGCTGGAGAAACTGTTGGAGGCCGCGCGCTGGGCGCCTTCGGCGGGCAACCTGCAGCCGTGGGTGTTCGTCGTCGTCACGTCCGCGGAGGTAAGGGAAGCGCTCGCCGCGGCGGCGTACGGCCAGAGGTTCGTGGCCGAAGCGCCGGCGGTCATCGCCGTCGTCGCGGCGCCGCCGAAGGATTCGCCCTACGGCCGGCGCGGCCGCGAGCTCTACTGCCTCCAGGATACGGCGGCCGCGGTCCAGAACGTACTGCTGACGGCTTACGAGCTGGGCCTCGGTACGTGCTGGGTAGGAGCTTTCGACGAGGAGGCCGCGGCGCAAGCCCTGCGTTTGGAGGCGGGCGAACGGCCCGTGGCCCTCGTGCCGGTGGGCGTCCCGGCGCGGGAAGGCCGCTCGAGCCGCCGGCCCCTGGCCGAAGTCGTCAGGTGGATGGAATAGGGAATGTCGGTATACTGCCACGTCGCTATCGGCGCGGCGTTGGGCGCGGTAGCGCCGTGCCCCGGGGCCGCGTTCGTATTGGGGGCGGCCGCGCACGTGCCCGCCGACCTGGTATCCCACCACGACCTCGACCGCATAGCCGAACTTTTACTGGCGGCGGCGGCACTATTTTTGTATACTTGGCTCGGCGATTTCAGGCCGGCTATCCTCCTCGGAGCGATAGGCGGAGCGGCGCCGGACATAGAAAATTTATTCCACGCCCGGCGGAGCGGGACGCTGCGTAAGTACTTCCCCTCCCACTCCGGCCTCCTGCGGCACGGCGGCGCGAGGGGGCGGTGGAACCTGGCGGTGCAGCTCGGCGTAGCCGCGATCATGGCGGCGTGGGTCGTGGGGGCGCCCGATTTCTGGTAGCGGGGCATGGTAGAAGACGGGGGCGCCGAAAAGGAATTTTTGGCCGACGCGGCCCTGGGGCGGCTCGCCAGGTACATGCGGATGCTGGGTTACGACGTCGCTTACGTCCGAGGTCGGGACGGCGCCGCGGTCCTGCGCGAGACGCTCCGGACGGGGAGGACTTTGCTTACCCGGCGCCGCGACCTGGCGGCGCGCGAAGATATTTCGGCGTTCCTCGTCGAGGACGACGACGTTCTGGCGCAGCTGGCCGCGGCGGCGAGGCGCTTCGAGTTGCGTTTCACCGCCGACGCCATGACGCGGTGTATCGAGTGCAACGAGCCGCTGCGCGGCGTTCCGAAGGAAGAGGTGTGGGACCTTTTGCCCCCCCACGTTCGCAAGACGCAAGAGAAGTTCACCCGGTGCCCGAGCTGCGGCCGCGTCTATTGGCCCGGCACCCATTACGCCCGGGCGGTAGCGAGGCTTTTGGAAGCGTTACGTGAAAGCTAACGACGAAAAATCACCCGACGCGCGAACGGCGAGCGACCGGACCGTTAAAATCGTCATCCTGGCCGCGGCCATAGTAATTACGCTCGCCCTGGCCTGGATTTACGTGAACTTCGGCCTGAAGTTCCTTGCCCCCTCCGCGTTGGTACTGGGCGTCCTGGCTCTCATGCTCTTCTTCCGAGACGTCAAGACGCCGTTCTTTTACCTGTTGGTGATTATCCTACCCATTTTCATCGCGCGCTACCTCGTACCGATTCCCGACACCGAGCACCCCGGCCTGCTGAACGTCCCGGTCCTCTACGCCTACGAAATCCCGTTGTACGTTTTCATCTTTCTATGGTTCATAGAATTCGTAGCCGGCCGGGGCGAAGGCCTCTACCTCCCCCGCACGACGTGGTCTCTGGCGCTGCTTTTTGTTCCGGCGGCCCTATCCATGTTCTGGGCTTTGAATTGGACCTACGGCGCGTACGAGCTCTTCCGCATGTTCGAGATGTTCCTGTTCTTCCTTGTGGCCGTCAATTACGTCAGGACCGACCGGCAGCTCAAAATCGTAATCGTCATCCTGGGCGCCGATATCGTCTTCCAATCCGTCCTGGCCATTATGCAGTTCATCGATCCCTGGGGGATGTACGACCTGTTGGCCCAGTTCGGGATCTACATGGGTATCTCGCACGCCACGCCCTACGACCCCACGAGCCCCATCCGCGCCTGCGGGACCACCGGCTACTGCAACTCGCTGGCGGGCTTCTTCGAGCTCACGGTGCCCCTCTTCGCGTCCCTGTATTTCTTCTACCCGCTTTCGAAAGCGTGGAAGAGGGCGATCGTAATCCTACTCGCGCTTTCCCTGGTGGCGCTGCTGGTGACCTTCTCGCGCGGAGGCCTGCTGGCCATGGCGGTCGCCGCGGTCGCGCTAATCGTTATCGGCGTGCGCCGCTTCCCGGACTTGACCAAGCACGTCGTGCGCGTAACGCTCGCGGTCGGCGTCCAGCTCGCCCTAATATTCTTGCTCCTTTCGGAAAAGTTGTTCATGCGCCTCCGCTTCTTCATGGAGACGATGGAGGACGAAGTTCGCGTGGCGCTGATGGTGAACGCCGTCGAGATGATCAAGGACAATCCTATCCTGGGCGTAGGCCTCAATAACTTCCCGGAAGCTTTCTACACGTACGAGGTCACGGGTTTGGATTTCGAGATGCTGTTCCCCGTCCACAATACCTGGCTCTTGATCGCCTCGGAACAGGGGCTCCTCGGCCTCGCCGCCTTCCTGATATTCATGTTGTACATATTCCTCGACGCGCGGCGCGCGACGAAAGACGCTTCGCGGCTGCACGCGGCCACGGCCGTCGGCCTGACCGCGGGGTTGATCGCCTGGTTCACCCATAATATGGTCGCGCCGCTGTACCAAAACTGGCTCATCAACCGAACCACTTTCATCTTCGTAGTCGCGCTGTTGGCGGTGATAGCGCGCCTCCGCGGCTCCGGAGACAGGACCGCCGCGTAGGGGCGGCACCATAGGCGTTCCTCGGTCGGACGGACCCGTTCGGCCTTAATTTTTATTATGGACGACCAACGTCGCCTTTCCCGCAATTACATCTCGCTGGCCCTGGCCCGCTTCACCGCGAAAGTGATATCTTTCGCCGCGGCGGTCGTCATCGCGCGCCACCTGGGCGCGGGCGACTTCGGCGTCTTCACCTTCTCCTTCGCGGCCATCACGCTGGTTATCGTCATATTCCAGGCCGGCCTCACGCCGCTCGTCGTGCGCGAGATCGCGCGCCACCGCGCCGACGCGCCCCGCTACCTGACGATATCGCTTCTCGTCCGGGGTTCCGGCGCGCTCGCGGTCGCGGCGGCCGCGGCCGCGGTCTACGGCGCCACCGGAAGCGCCGCCGCCCTGGGCGCCGCGCTGGCCGCGGTCGCGCTCGGCTTCGCCAGCGTCCTGGCCTCGTTCACCGACGTCTTCCAGGCCTTCGAGCGGATGGAATACGTCGCCGTAGTGCTGGTCTTCAACAACGTCGTTACGTTGAGCCTGGTCATAATCGCCGTCGCCCTCGACGCGGGCGTCATACCGTTGATAGGGCTCTACGCCGCGGCCAACGTACTCTCCTTGCTGTTGGCCGCCACCCTGTGTTTCGCGAAGTTCGCGCGGCCTACCGCGAAGGTGCGGTGGCGGGACGTAAAAGGTTTCGTGGCGCAAGCGGTTCCGTTCTCCCTCTCGGCGCTGGTCGCGAGCGTGTATTGGCGGAGCGACGCGGTACTGCTGAAGATTCTGGCCGGCGACCGGGCCGTGGGGATATACGGCGCCTCGGCCCGCATCGTGGAAGGCATGGTCCTGGTTGCCGGCTCGTTCCGCGAAGCGATATACCCCGTCCTATCCCGGTTTTGGCCCTCCTCCCCGGACCCGTTTCGCGAGGCGTCGCGCACCGCTTTCAAGTTCCTCGTGGCCCTCGCGCTTCCCATGGGCGTGGGAACGTCCATCGTGGCCTACAGATTATTCCCCTTCATATACGGCCCGGACTTCGCCGAGGGCTGGCTCGTCCTGGCGATCCTCATATGGGCGCTGGCGGCTATATTCATCCGCGAGCTCTCCGCGGCGACTATGTTCGCCTTCGACCTCCAGAAGCTGGTCCTCGCCTCGAACGCGCTCGGCGCCGCCACGTCGGTGGCCCTCAACCTCACGCTCATCCCCTACATCTCGTACCTGGGGCCGGCGGTGGCCGGCGTGACCGCGGCCTTCGCCACGACGGTTTTCAACCTGATAGTGATCAGCACGAAGATGCGGCGGCTTTACCCCTGGCGGCTGGCCCTCCGGCCGTTGGCCGCGACGGCGGCCATGGCGGCCGGCCTGGCGCTGGGGTGGCGTTGGCCGGTCATCTTGAACGTGGCCTTCGGCGCGGCTATATACGGCGCCGTGCTGCTGTCGACCCGATATTACCGCCCGCGGCAAATAACGGACCTCGTGACGCGGCGCTGAGCGAGGGACGAAAAAACCCCCGGCTCGAGCCGGGGGTTTTATTTTTAACCGCGGGGGCCGGCTATTTACCTTCCCCTTCAGCTTTCTTGCGTTTCTTGGCGTCGCCGCCTTCCTTCCACTTCTCCTTCAGGGCGTCGCCGCCCTCCTTCAGCTTCTCCTCTTTCATCCGGTAGCCCTCTTTAAGCTTGTTGCCCTCGGCCTCCGTCAGGCGCCGCGAGGGCGCGAAGCCGTAGAGCTTCGCCAGCTTGGCGTCGGCCGCTTTTAGCGTACTCTTGAGGGCGTCCAACTCCGCCTGGGACAGCGTACCGCCCTTCGCCACGACGTCGTCGAGCTTGGACTTGACGGCGCGCAGCTCGAGCTCTACCTCGGCCAGCGTCGCCTTCTCCTCGTCCGTGGCCGTCTTGGATAGCGTCGCGACATTATCCAAAACGCGGCCGCACATCGTAGCCGCGAACGGATTGTCCCAACCTATGACGGCGACGGTGTACGCCAACCCGTCCAGGAGCTGAAGCTCCGCCACGTCGGGCGGCGTCTCGAGCGGCTGGGAACCGGCTTCCGCCGGCGTCGCTATGCCGGGCTCCTCGGGCGGAGGCGCCAGCGTCTCGGCCGTCGGTTCCGCGACGACCTCCTCCTTTTTCTTGCACGCGAAAAAGCCGGACGCGACGAAAATCGCCAGTAGAAGTACGAATGCGGTCTTGCCTCTCATCGCTTTCCTCCCACGAGATGGGGTTATGAAGACTAACGCCGCCGGAACGCTTTGTGCCGTGCGAAACCAGCGGCTTTATCGTATACGCGTAAAAACCTCGCCGGCCGCTACACCCTAAGAAGGCTTATCGAACTCGAAGTCGTCGGGAGAGAGGTTCTCGAGCAGCTCCTCCAATTCGTCCCCGCCGGCTTTGTCGGCCTCGGCGTCGGCGCCGTTGTTCTCGATAATTTCCCGGGCTACGTAAATCGGGGAGTCGGTACGCAACGCTACGGCTATCGCGTCCGAAGGCCGCGCATCCACTTCGATCAAGCCCTCGGGGGCCTCTACGAATATCCTGGCGTAAAAAGTATTATCGGCCAGATCGTGTACGACCACGCGAACGACGTGGGCTTCCAACGCGGCGAGCAAACTTTTAATTAAGTCGTGGGTCTGTGGCCGCGTCGGTTCCACGCCCTCGATAGCCATCATTATCGCGTACGCTTCGTAGGGGCCGATCCAGATGGGGAGGATCTTACCCGCCTCCTCATTCTTCAGAATAAGGACCGGCCTGTTCGTATTCGGGTCGTGGGTGACGACGGCCACGCGCATTTCCATTAGGTCCGTAGACATATATATCAGCTTCTTTCGATAACCGCGTAAATTATACCACAAAGGCCGTTTTTTTACAAGGAACCGCGCCCCGCTATTCCGAACCCGCAATCAGGTCAATTTTCGGAAATTCGCCCCATATAACGGGCTCCAAAGCTTCCCCTTCCCGCCGTAGGATTAGACAAGCCACGCCGCCGCCCCGTTTAACCAACCGCTCCGCCTCTCCGGCCGGCATCACGGCCAACGCCGTCGCCCACGCGTCCGCCTCCGCGCACGTCCCCGCCACCACCGTGACGGCCGCGGCCCCCTCCGCGGGTCGGCCCGTCCGCGGGTCGAACAAGTGGCTGAATTTCCGGCCGGCCGCCTCGAAGCGCTGCTCGTAACCCCCCGAGGTCGCGCACGCGCCCGCGCCGAGTTCAAACGTCGCGTACAGGCCGTCTCCGTCCGGGTCCTGGACGCCGACCTTCCACGCCTCGTTCCTCTTGGGGCCGCCGCCGAAACATACGACCTCGCCCCCGGCCTCGACGATGCCGGCCTCCGCCCCCGCCGCCGCCATGGCCGCCGCGGCCCGGTCGACGGCCCAACCTTTGGCTATCCCCGAGAGGTCGAGCACCATCCCCGGCCGCGCGAAGGCCGCGGTCCGGTTCTCCCGCTCCAGTACTATGCCCCGATAACCGACGCGCTCCATTACGGCGGCCAACTCCTCGTCGTCCGGCCACCGCGGCGCCCCGCCCTTGATGCCGTACGCCTCGACGAGGGGCGCCACCGTCGGGTCGAAATAGCCGTCCGTAGCCGCCGCCGTCTCCCGCGCCAGCGCCACGAGGCCGTACAGCTCCTCGGATACTTCGAGCGGCCCCTCGCCCCCCGAGCGATTGAGGGCCGCCAGCTCGCTTGCGGGGTCGTAGAAAGACGCCACCCGTTCGGCCCGCGCGACGGCGTCGAACGCCGCCTCGACCGCGCGCCGCGCCGTCTCCTCGTCGGCGGCGATCGCCCGGGCGAATACGGCGGTCCCCATCGCCTTGCGCGTGGCGGCGTACTCGACGGGGCCCCGGCCGCATGCCGCCGCCGTTACAACCAAAACCGCAACCCACGCCGCACGCCTCATCTCAGCACC
>DATKXQ010000290.1:0-4325 GCA_035528975.1 bacterium | reverse complement strand
GGCCTCGGACCGCGAGGCGTAGTCTTTGCGGCCTATTAGCGCGTCGAACTCGGCGAGGAGTTCTTCCGCGAGCGAGACGCCGAAGCGGACTATTTTAACCATAGGGACGCGAGCGTTGCGGGACGGTTAATTAAAACGGCGCCATTAACAGGATATTATAGAATAACGCCTGCGCTATCGTAAGGGTAAATACGGCTCCCACGAGCCGCTTTCCCCTTTTTATTTTACCCAACCGCACGAGTTCCACGCCCGCGGGGATGAGGAACCCGGGGATTAAGAATAACCATGTTATCCGCGGGCGAGCAGCGCCGCCCCCAGCGCGCCCACGAACTGCGGGTCCGGCAAGACGTCGACCTCCCGGCCTAAAGCGGCGCCGAGCGCGAGGGCGAAGCCCCGGTTCAGCGCGACCCCCCCGGACAGTACGTAGCGGCCGCCCATGCGGTGCGCCATCGACGATATCCGTTCCGCGACGGCGCGCAGGACCCAGGGTTTACCGCGCCGGGCGCCGCGAAGTATCAAAAGAACGACTCCCGCGGCGACGACCCCGGCGAGCAAGGCCCACCAGGAGATAACGGGGTCCCAATAAGCGTATAACGGCATATACCATAGTTCGCCGCCGTAATCGGGGCGCACGATAAAAAAGTTGAGGTAGACCTACAAGCCAACTACGGCGTACGCAGCCGCGAGTTGGACGTAAAAGTTTCCCGCCCACCGTCGCCACGGGGCTATCGCGTCAGCGTTGTTTTCGGTCAATCCTTCCAAAATAAAACGTCCCCGTATGGAAGTAGTCTATATGGTGGACCCTTACGTTTTATCGTCGGCAGCACGCCGTTCGTCGCTATCGGGCGGCGGAGTAGACTAATAACCGGTTAATAGTAATATATTATAGAGGAGCGCTTGCCCGGCGCCAAGGCCTAAGGCGAGGGTTAACGCCTTCGATCCATATGGGCCGCGGGCCATGCGGGTCAATTGAACGGCGGCGGGAATAACGAATCCGGGGATTAAAAACAGCCAAACCCTTTCCACCTCCCCCAGTATTAATCCCGAGAAGTTATAAGCCAAGAACACGAGCGCGAAGACGATCACGGTTGCGCCGTACAGCGAACCCCTGACCTGCCGGCGAGAAATTACCGTTCCCAGTTCGCGGAGGTAAAGCACCGCCGTCGGGACGCCCATTATAAAAAACGTAGCGTATAAGTTCCCGAGAACGAAAACCCCGTACGGCCTTTGGTTGGGTTCGAACGGGGTATCGCCCCCGCGACCGAGCGCCTGCGCGATTAACTTTATAACGTTGGTTCCGGCGGAAGGGAGTCCTTGGTTGGCCCAAAAAGCCCTTTTAAACACGGTTATATGCTCGTATCCCGTTATGGCTTGGAAAACCGCCAGTACCGCGACTGCGGTTATTCCTATGATTAAACCGCTCGCCAGAGCGCGCCGCCCACGGCCGGTAGTGACCGCCCCGGCTAACAGGAACGCCGCGGCGAAAAACGTTAAAATAATTAACAAATAAGACGTCATTACTGCAATCGCTAAAAGAACGCCCGTAACCGCCGACCATAACCACGGGCGTTCCGAGGCCGCAGCTTTCAAAGCCATGGCGATTACTCCGGTCCCTATCAAACAATTGAGGCCGTCCGGGCCGGGACCGAAAATCAATAAGGCGGGCGCGCAAACGAGCAACGCCGCCGCCGCGAAACCGGCATCGTTTTTCGTTACGGCTCGGGCGCCGTAGTATAAGAGGGGAACGCTTACCACCGCGGCCGCGATTATCACGGTTTCGATGGCGTAAACGTTGTTCGCGAATACGCGGTCTAGCGCACCCAGTAGCCAATATAGCAACCCCGGGCGCGTGCGGCAGTGGCAACTTACGGTTCTGGTGATCTCGACGTAGTCGGCGAAAACGTTCGGGGCCCGGAACAGGATGCGCGCGTCGAAGAGGGCGTGCTCGAGCCAATCGAACGGGAATTTGCGCCCTCCGCCCGGGGCGGCGTTGACGGCCGCTATGGCCAGCGCGGCGGCCAGCGTAGGGAGCCATATTTTTCGCGTCTTAACGGCCCATATAATAAGGGCGACCGAGGCCGCCAGAGCGACCGCCGCCGGTAGAACCCAGGGCGTTATCCTCGGGTCCCAGTACGCGTGCAGCGGCGTCAGCCAGATCTTCCCCCCGTAATGTGAGTAATATGAGCGGAAGGGGAACGCTCTCAAGTACATCGCGGCGGCGACGACGAGATAGGCCGCGGCGAGCTGGACGTAGAAGTTGCCGGCCCACGGGCGCCATGGCGGTTGCTTCTTCGGCGGATGTGAGGCCTCGGCCATCGTGAAAATATAATAGCTGGCATCCTGAAACGCAAACAAAAAACCCGCGGCGCGGGCTTACGGAGAGGGCTTATCGCCGTTATCCGCGGGCGAGCAGCGCCGCCCCCAGCGCGCCCACGAACTGCGGGTCCGGCAAGACGTCGACCTCCCGGCCTAACGCGGCGCCGAGCGCGAGGGCGAAGCCCCGGTTCAGCGCGACCCCCCCGGACAGTACGTAGCGGCCGCCCATGCGGTGCGCCATAGACGATATCCGTTCCGCGACGGCGCGCAGGACGCCGGCGCCGATCGCCGCCGGCTCGATTCCCTCGTGAAGCAGGCCCACGACCTCCGATTCGGCGAAGACGGTGCACATGTTGTTGACCTTCGCCGCGTCGGGGCGGCCGGGGTCGATGGCGGCCAGCTCGAGCAGGTCCATATCGAGGGCCCGGGCCATAATCTCCAAAAAGCGGCCCGTACCCGCGGCGCACCGGTCGTTCATCGCGAATTCGGCCACGCCGCCCCGGTCGTTCACTCGTATCGCTTTGACGTCCTGGCCGCCGACGTCGACGACGGTTATAAGGCCGCCGGCGAGCTCGAACGCGCCGCGCGCGTGGCACATGATTTCCGTTACGGCGCGGTCGGCGAAGGGGACGCGCGCCCGGCCGTAGCCGGTCCCGACGACCCGTTCCACGTCGCCGGCCGCGGCGCCGAGGGCGGCCCGCGCTTCGTCGAAGGCCTTTTGGGCCGCGGCGGCGCCCGAGACGCCGGTGGGGAGGACCGCCCGCGCGGCGGCCCTCCCGTCGTCGTTAATAACTACGCACTTGGTCGCTAGCGACCCTACGTCTATGCCGGCGTATAACGCCATTTACGAGCTAACCCCTTCGACGGAGATTCCGACGCCGGTCTCGAATTGGCCCGTATCGCCTTCCGAGTGGTCCGTCTCTACCGCGGCCGGTGGGATACCCTATTATCCGCGAGCTTCTCGACGTCGCCCTGTTCCGCCGGGTGGGGCGCACAGAAAGACAACGTCTCGAGTATTATACCTTGCGCGCGAGATTCTTGGTAGAGGTATTCGACGACGTCGAGCCGCGGCCGCGGCGGTCGTCCGCGCGCCTGCGTGGCGATTCCGCCGGCGCCGAAAATAGTGACCTTTTTAATTATATTAACTTATTTTATTGTTGACAATCATTACGCTCGCTATTAATATAAACGGCAAAGACACATGTTGCTAATCAGAACTCAGGGTAATTACCAAGGAGGCGTTACCATGAAAGTTATGATAGTGGGGTGCGCCTGTATTCTGGTCGCCGGCACGGCTTTCGGGGCCTCGGTTACGGTCGGCGGCACGAATACTTATTCGGCGTACCCGTTCCGGGGATGTTGAGGCGTCGACTCGGTACGGAGCCAGGGACTGGTTCTGTCGACGGACGCCGTTCCGGCGGGGCCCATCTCGAGATGGGAATGGTACACGTATACCGGTAGTTCCGGGACTTACTACAACTTCAAGTTGCGGTGCTGCCACACGGGCCTTACGGCCCTCACCAACAACTTCACGACCAACTACGGCGGCAATACCGCCGTCCAGGTTTACAGCAAAAGCTCGCAGTACATCGCGGCCACGCCGAACGCCTGGTTCGGGTTCGACTTCGATACGCCGTTCGCCTACAACGGCACCGGCAACCTGATAATGGAGGTCGAATGGAACACGGACAGCGGCGGGTACGCCTATTGTCGCGCCAATTCCGTGGCGTCGCGTTTCGTCTATTCCGCCAACGGCGGCATGCCGTACGTGCAAAGTTACCTCCACTACCAGCGGATAACGATCGGCGCCGTGGGCGTCGCGCCGACGTCGCTGGGGCGCGTGCGGGCGATGTACCGGTAGGCGCCTCTCACTCGCGATAAAGCGAAGCCGGCCTCCGGGCCGGCTTTTTATTGCGCTTCCGCGCGGCCTTCGGACGGCGAGCCGTCGGCCGCGGAAGCAGAAATATCGGGCCCAAGTACGGCTTGACAACGGCGACGTAATCGGTTAG
>DATKXQ010000289.1:0-5500 GCA_035528975.1 bacterium | reverse complement strand
CCTTGACGCGGCCTAAGCTCGTCGGCTCGACGCCGATGTCACCCTGCATCACGACCCGCAGCATCAGGTTCGTGAACGTATTGAGCGGCTTCCATATCCCCTGGTAATAAGTCCATGCCCTGCCGCTCGCGGGGCTCGTGTCCAGGCAATAGGGGTCGCCGTTGGGGTAGGCGTACGTTTGTTCCACGGCCGCGACGAATTTCAATATCCCCTTCGGCAACGACCAGCCGACGTCGAAGGTGCACCATCGATACCCCGGGCCCGTCCCCCGCACGAATACGGGCCCCCAGATGAGCCTCCCGGGTATGCCGCTGCCGAATCGGTATATCGCGATTTTGCAGCCGTCCCACGAGCTGTTCGGCCATTGACCCGAAGAAAAATACCTCAAATATTGTACGTGCGTAGCCGCGAGCGTCGACGCGTCGAAGTCGTTGCCAACCCACGTACCGGCCAGTATGTGCGTCCGGACGTATCCCAACGTCCCGTTATCCCACCGCAGCTCGTATTCGGTGGGGTGGTACGTCGGATCGGCGCCGTATTGTTTAGCCAGGTCGGCGGCGCAGACGAACGCGGCCGGAAGGAGAAAGGCCGTCGCGATAAGGGCGTATTTTCTAAGCACCTCGGCTCCTGGTAGCGATTCCCTCAAAAGGCCGACCCTTCCCTCACGTCTAAGTATAAACGCTTTTCACTCTTTCGTCAATAATTTCCTTCGGGGCCGGCGGCGGAGCCGTCCCATCCGTTATACCGGCATATGTTATTGTCATTGTAATTATTGTATAACACTATATCTTGGGGTAAAATTTTCCGACGCTACATTATGTTGAGTTTTTCCTTGCCAAAAACCCCCTATATTGTTAGAATGGCGGCGGAGGTAGATTTTCGCCATGCGTCTTAGCACGATAGATATCTTCGGGTTCAAGTCTTTCCCCCATCGTACGCGGGTAGAATTCGGCCCGGGCGTCGGCGCCGTCGTGGGGCCGAACGGCTGCGGCAAGTCCAACCTCGCGGACGCGTTCCGCTGGGCCCTCGGCGAGCAGTCCGCCAGGTCGCTGCGCGGCGACGTCATGGAGGACCTCATATTCAACGGCACGGCCGATACGCCGCCGATGTCGATGGCCGAGGTCTCGGTTGCCTTCGCCGACGTGAACGGCTATATGTCGGTGGAGGCGGAGGAGCTCGTCGTGACGCGGCGGATGTACCGCTCGGGCGAGTCGCACTATTTCCTGAACAAGCAGCCCGTACGCTTAAGAGACGTTCGCGACCTGTTCGAGGATACGGGATTGGGCAAGGCGTCGTACGCCGTAATCGAGCAGGGCATGGTGACGGCGATAGTGAAGTCGAAGGCCGACGAGCGGCGGGCGTTTTTCGAAGAGGCCGCGGGCATACGGGGCTACCGCACCAAACGCGCCGAGGCGATGCGGAAGCTCGAGGACGTACGGGCGAATATGGAGCGCCTCGACGACTTGTACGCGGAGTACCGCCGGCGGGCGCGGGCCCTCAAGCGTCAGGCGGGTGCCGCCCGTCGCTACCAGGGGTTGGTGGACCGGTTGCGCGAGCTCGAGGTCGCCTTCGCCAAGCTCAAGTACCGCGCCAAAGCGGAGGAGAAACGAAGCGCGTTGGCCGCGCGGGACGAGTGCGCCGCGGCGAGCCGCGAGGCCAAGGGGCGCGCGGCGGGTGCCGCCGCCGAGGTCTCTCGCCTCGCCGCCGAGATCGCCGGCGTCGAGCTCGAGCTCGAGCGCAAGGAGAAGGACCTGTTGGAGCGCCAGCGCGGCCTGAACGAGGCCGAAGCGGCGAAGCAACTCGCCGAGGAAAGGCTCCGCGCCGCCGCGGCCGAAGTCGATAGGATTACGGAGGAGAAGGCCAACCTGGCCCGGGACCTGGCCCGCGCGGGCGAGGAGCTCCGGAACCTCACGGGCGAAGTCGAATCCGCCCGGCGGCGGGTCGCCGAGTGCGACGAACGGCGCGAACTCGCCGAGCGGGGCCTCGCGTCGGCGCGTTCCCGGGAGACCGAGCTGGCGGGCGCGCTCGAGGCCGCCCGCGCCGAACAGCTCGAGCGCCTCCACGACCGGACGCGGCTCGCCAACCTCCACGCGACGGCGGCGGCCGCCCGCCAAAACCTGACGCACGAGCTGCGCCGCCTGCGGGAGGAGGCCGGCCGGCAATCGTCGCTCTTCGACGAAAATTACGAGTCCCTGAACAAGACCTCGGCCGAATTGGCCGCGATAGAGAGTGAGGCGCGCGATTGCCGCGAAGGGGCCGAGGCGCTGGCCGCCTCCGAGGAGCGGCTGGCGGCCGAGTTCTCCTCCGCGCAGCAGGCGGCGGCCGAGCTGACCGCGCGGCGCGAGGAGACGCGTTCCCGTCTCGCTTCGCTCCAGGAGCTGGCGAAGCGCTTCGAGTCTTTCGAGGCCGGCGTGGCGGCGCTTTTCGAGGGCGGCGCGCCCCCCGGCATCGGCGGCATTCTGGCCGACGTGGTGAGGGTGCGCGAGGGGTACGAGGCGGCCGTCGAGCGGGCGCTCGGTTACGCCGCCGGGGCCGTGCTCGCGGCCGATGCCGAGACGGCTTTCTCGCACGGTCTGGGCCTGAAGACGTCGGGTGCGGGGAGGGCGGCGTTCGTGCTGCCGCGCGCAGGGCGTCCCGCGGCCGCGGACTTGCCCGTGGTGGAAGGCGTCCGCGGTTGGGCCTCGGACTTCGTGGAGGCGGACGGGCCGTACGCGGGGGCCGTAACGGAGCTTTTGCGGGACGTTCTGGTCGTCGAGGATTTGCGGGCGTTGGCGGCGGTAACGGAGGTATCGCCGGCGACGGCCGCCGTTACGCGGGGCGGCGATTGGTGGGACGGCCGGGCGGTGCTTTTGGCGGGCGCGGCGGAAGAGGTCAGCGCCACCATACTGGGCCGCGGCGCCGAGATCCAGAGGTTGGCCGCGGCCTTGCCGGAAATCGACGAGCGGCTCGACGGCGCCAGGCGCGAAGTAGGCCGTCTGGCCGCCGCCCGCGAGGAGCTCGCGCGCCGGCGGCAAGAGAGCGCGGCGCGGCTGGCCCGGTTGGAAGCGGCCCAGGCGGGCGGGGAGGCCGCGTTGGCGCGGGCGCGGGAAGAGGGGCGCGCGCTGGAGAAGAACCGCGGCGTGCTGACCGCCGAGATCGCGGCGGCGGAAGCGCGCCTGGCGGAAGCTTTCGGCGAGGAGGAGCGCCTGGGCGGCCAGCTCGACGCGACGGGGGTGGCTTGCGACCAGGCCGGGTGCGCCGTGGCCGAGATCGGGGAACAATCGCGGGCGGCGCGGGCCTCGGTCGTGGAGGGCGAAAAGGTCGTCGCCGCGGCGCGCGAAGATATTGCGGCCTTGCGCGAGAAGCTGCGCGGCCTCGCCCACGACCGCGACCGGCTTACCCGGTTGGAGGAGGAGGGGGCGCAGAAGCTCGAGGCCCTCTCGGCGGCGCTGACCCGGAAGGTCGGCGAGGCGGACGAGCTCGCCGAGGAGACGAGGGAGTGCGAGGCCGAAATCGCGGAGCGCGCGGCCGTGTTCGAGGCCGTCGAGGGCGAAGTCAAAGAGATGCGTCTGGCGAGGGCCGAATTGACCGGCCGGCGGCGGGAGGCGGAGGAGGCGCGGAACCGCGCCGAGGCCGCGGTCGCGGAAGTGACCGACGCCTTGAGCGAGAAGGAAATCGAAGTAGCTTCGCGGGCCGGGGAACTGAACGCCGTGGAGGAGGCGGTCGCGGCGAAGTACGACGTGCGCCTGAGCGCCCTCGCGGCGGACGAATACGAACTGGAGGGCGACGCGGCCGCCGCGGAGGCCGAGAGGGAAGAGCTGGCGCGGCGCTTCGGCAAGATGGGCGAGATCAATTTCCTCGCCGCCAAGGAATACGACGAACTCGCCGCGGCCCTGGCCGAGCTGGAAGGCCAGCGCGAGGACCTGGCCCAGGCCCGCACCAACCTGGACGCCGGCATAGCCAAGATCGACGCCCAGAGTCGCGAGCAGTTCGTCGCCACCTTCGAACGCATCCGGGGCGAGTTCCAGCGGATATTCCGCGAGGTCTTCGACGGCGGCCAGGCCGACCTCAGACTGCAGCCGGGCGTCGACCCGCTGGAGGCCGGTATAAACGTATACGCCCAGCCCCCCGGCAAGAAAATGGAACACCTGTCGCTCCTGTCGGGGGGGGAGAAGGCGCTCGCGGCCATCGCCGTCATTTTTGCGCTGTTCAACGTGCGGCCGGCGCCGTTCGCCATCCTGGACGAGGTGGATGCCCCGCTCGACGAGAACAATATAGGTCGGTTCCTGAAGCTCTTGTCCGATTATCGCGAGCGCGTCCAATTCATGGTCATAACGCACGCGCGCCGCACGATGGAGGCCTCCGACGCGATTTACGGCGTTACCATGGAGCGGCGCGGCATCTCGAAGGTTTTATCGTTGAAACTCGACGAGGTGCCCGAGGAATTTTTGGAAGTTGCCGGGGCGGCCTCGTCGAAATAACCCGGGGTTCCTGATCCAAGCGGCGGCGGCCCGGCGGCGGGCCGCCGTCGTATTTCCGCGGCCCTTTATTGACACTCCCGGCCTTTACTGATATATTCTATCGCTATGGCGCGCGAAGGAAACGCGACGTTCGGGGTTTGCCCCGCGCACGAAGGCCGGCCCGCGATCGCGGTTTGTCCCCGGTGCGGCCGGTATATGTGCGCGCAGTGCGTCAGCCGCGGCGCGGAGATTTCGGGGCAGCTCCTGTGTCGGGAGTGCGTGGGCGCGTTGCATTCGCGTAGCGGCCTCCGCCGCGAAGTGGCCTGGGAAAACCCCCGCGGGACGTCTTACCCGCGCGCTTTTTTCGCGACCTGGCGGGACGTGATCTTCGGGCCGCGGGCCTTCTTCGCGGGCCTGGAGCCGGAGGGGCCGGTTTTCAAACCGTTGCTTTTCGCGGCCGTCTGCCTGGCGATAGGATTCGTGGGCAGTCTGTGGGGTATAGGGGAAGCGGCGAGCGCGCTCGTCGGCCCCGGCGGCGCGGCGGTAGTGGCGGCCCTGGCGGTGGCCGTGGCGCCGGCGACGTACGTGTTGATCTTCGCCGCGACGGCGGCGTTCCTGCATCTGCTCGCGCGGGGGATGGGAGGAGGCGGCACCTTTCGGGCCACGACGCGCGCCGTGGCCTATTGCCAGGCGGCCGCGGTGGCGGAGGTTATCCCGGCTATAGGCGGCATCCTCGCGTTCTTCCTGCGTATTTCTCTTTACGGGTGGGGCGTGGCCGCGGTCCACGGATTTTCGTTGAAGAAGGGCATCGTATTCTACGTACTGATCCTGGCGACGGCGGCCGGGTTCATGTATTTCGGCGTCAGGTTGTTGACGCCTTTCCTGCCGGCGTCGCTGTGAGAAGGGAGCGCGGGTTTTGACGAGGCGCTTTTTATGGCTCCTTGCCGCGGCGGCGATAGTCGCGGCCGGTTGCGCGGGCGACAAGGAAACCGCGGCCCCGAAAGAGGCCGCCGCGGCCGAGGAGGCCGAGGTCGGCTCGTTCGTCGTCTTAGGCCCCGACG
>DATKXQ010000288.1:0-2399 GCA_035528975.1 bacterium | reverse complement strand
GTGCTCGTCGTCGACCTGGACGCGCAGCATCATGTTCGCGTTCGGGCTCGCTAACGGTCCCCACGTGCCGCCGGAGTATATCCATTTCGCCGTTCGCGCCGGCCCCGTGTCGAAGCACAATGTATCGCCGTCCGGGTAGTTGTAAAACTGGTCCCAACCGGCGAGGAACTTAGGTCGGTTTCCCAGGAAGCAATCGGCCTCGAAATCGTTCCAGCCCTCTTGCGTCGGCATAACGAACGTAGGACCCCACAGCAGGGACCCGGGTACGCCGCCCTGGAACGAGTATATCCCGACCCGGCCGCCGTCCCACCTCCGGTTGGGCCAGGCTCGCATGTACATGCGAAACTTGCGGACGTAGTTGTAGTTCTCGAGCGTCGAGACGTCGAAGTTGTGAGCTACCCATCCCGACAGCGTTACGTTGGTACTGCTCGGCGTTCCGTTGTCCCAGCTCAACCATACCGAGCCGTCGTCGGGGAGCGGCCACGCCCGCTCGAGGTACGGCTCAAGGGCGCCGTAATCTACGGCCGTCGCGACGGCGGCCACGCTTATCGCCCCCAGGCAGATAACGAATATTCCTCCGTGTCTCATCGCTTCCTCCTCGTAAAAAAAGTTAACACCCCGATTATGGTTTATTTTCCGTCCCGCTTCCGCCGATTTTATCGCCCCCGAGCTTGAAAGGCGCCGCCGCCGCCCAAACTTTCTCGAATAACATCTCGCACGCCTCGGCCAACGCGTGGTGCTCGATAACGAGCGACGTTACGGTGGCCTCCGCCGTAGCGGGGTCCTCCAGCGAAATAATCACCTCGCGGCCGTCGCTCTTGCGGGCCGCGGCGGCCTTTGTAAGGGCGCAAGGCCTTGCGCCTCTACCCCTTACACCCATACCCGGCCGCCGCCAGCCGTCCGTGGCGCCGCCCGCCTACCTAAACAGCGCCTTCACGCGACCCAGCGACGTCGGGCTCACGGCCGGATTATCCTTCCACTTGAAGTATTGTATCCGGTTATTGGTGTCGTCTACGACGTATAAACGGTTACCTCCCGGTCCGAACGCCAGGTCGTCGATGTACCCGAATTGGCCTTCGCCCGAGCCCTCCGAACCCCACTTGCCCAGGAACGAACCGCTCGCGGTGAAATACTGAACGCGGTAATTAAACTGGTCGCCTACGAAAACGTTGCCGTTAGGAGCTACGGCGACGCCGCGCGGGAAATTGAATTGGCCGTCCCCGGACCCGCGCGAACCCCATCCGCCGAGGCAAGAACCCGTAGGCGTGAAGTATTGCACGCGGTAGTTCCGCGACTCGCTTAAGTAAACGTTGCCGTTGGTTGCTATGCCCGGGGCCCGCGGCCAATACGAACCCCATTGCCCCAGGTAGGAGCCGGTCGGCGTGAAGTATTGTACGCGGTGGTTAACGAGCTCGGTCACGTAAACGTTGCCGTTGGGGGCCACTTCGACGCCCTCGGGCCAGTAAAATTCGCCGTCGCCGGTCCCGTGCGAACCCCATTTGCCGAGGAAGGAGCCGGTCGGCGTGAAGTATTGGATGCGGTCGTTGAATAAATCCGCTACGTAAACCTTATCGCCGGCGGGCGTTACGGCGACGCCGCCCGGCATTTCGAACTCGCCGTTGCCCTCTCCCCACGTACCCCACTTGCCGAGGAACGAACCGGTGGGCGTGAAGTATTGGACGCGGTCGTTACCGAAATCGACGACGTAGACGTGGCCGTTGGGCGCCACGGCGGCGCTTGCGGGGTTGCTGAATTGGCCGTCGCCGCTACCCGGCGAACCCCACTGACCCTCGTACACCCACACGCCGAACGCAGAAACGACCGCCAGCAGCCAGGCCGCCGCGGCCGTAATTATAATCCGTTTTCCCATTTACCTTACCTCCTCGCCACTTCGTGCTTTACATAGACTATAACACGAACAGCGCTACAAAGCAAACCACAAAAACGGCCGGCGCGAAGGTCGGCCCTTACGTATGTGGATTTACGGGAGGTTATCTAAACAACGCCTTCACCCGGCCTATCGACGTCCCCTTCACGCGCTGCCAGATGCTCGGGCAGTGGATCTTGTACACGATGTACGGCGGGTTGCCGGTGTTGCTGACGTAGAGGTAGTTGTCGGCGTAGGCCGCGCCCCCGGGCACGTAGGAACTCGACGGCAAGCCGAACGAGGCTACGGCCGAGCCGGCGACCGTGTAACCGTACACGCGGCGCGTCGGCGTCTCGTACGCCGGGACCCAGATGACGCCGTTGCGGTAATCCCAGGCCAGGTCGTAGTACCGCCGCGTCGTTGCGAAGGAACCGATTAAACTGCCGGTCGTCCGGTGGCGCGTGCACAGGTAAGGGCTCGTGCCACAGCTTATTATGGCGGCGAGGGTGCTGGGCCGCGTCGGGTCCCCCTG
>DATKXQ010000287.1:0-3138 GCA_035528975.1 bacterium | reverse complement strand
ATCACGTAATCGCGCTTTTGCGCCGTGAAGAAAAGCCGCCCGAGCAGCGTGTCCTCGCCCACGTAGACGTCGGCCAGTTCCTTATAATAGTAGACGTGCACCCGTTGCTTTACGACGCGCCGCACGGCCAGCGCCAGGCGGTCCCGCCACACCAGGAGGTGGGCGAAGCGGCGCCGGCCGAACTTGCCCTCCAGCACGCGCGCCGCGCCGAGCGGTTCTTCCGCCAGCGCCAGGTCCTGCAGCGCCGGCGGTAGCTTGACGGCCTTCGGCTCGGGCCGCCACTCCGGCTCGAGCCAGCGGCGCAGTCGGTGCCACAGATACCGTATGTAGTTGAACGAGACGGCCCGGCTTATGCGGAAGGCCCGAATTAGCTTGGGGGCGAATATCGCCGCCGCGACGAGCGCGACCAGGACCACCGCGCCGAGGACGACGGGGTAGAACGCGGCCAGAAGCGAACCCGCGACCACGAGCACGTCTTCGAGAACGCTGATGGCCGCGTTGGCGACGGCCGCGGTGGCCTTGGTGGAGGCGATGCGCGCCGTGGCCTTGCCCGAGTGCGCCACGAACGAGACGCCCCCCGCGACGAGAATCGCGAGCACCTGCCACGTCACGTTCTCGCCCTGCATCAGGACGGCGATGACCACCATCGCGCCGGGCGCGCGGATGAAGGTGTGAACGGCGTCCCAGACGTGGTCGACCACCGGGACCTTGTCGGCCACGATCTCGACGACGACGAGTACGCCGGCGATTATCAGCACCGGCCAACTCGCCAGCACGTCGAACTCCGGCCCCAGGACCGTCGCGCCGGTCAGCTTTTTTATGAGGCCCAGCGCGAAGACGGTAATGTATAGATTGATCCCGGCCAAGAACGGGATGCCGAGGGCGCGGGCGGCGAGTATGATCGCGGGGGGAATGGCCTACCTCCCGAACCCCTACTTCTTTTCCCACGGCGTGCGTACGCCGTAGTTGGGGGCTTCCTTCGTTATCTGGACGTCGTGGGGGTGGCTTTCGGCGAGGCCCGCCGGCGTCACGCGGACGAACTCCGCGCAGCGCCACAGCGTCTTGACGTTTTTGGCGCCGCAGTAGCCCATGCCGGCGCGGAGGCCGCCGACGAGCTGGTACACTACCTGCGACAGCGGCCCGCGATAGGGGACGCGGCCCTCGATGCCCTCGGGCACGAGCTTGGAGGCCTCGACGTCCTCGGGCTGGCCGTAGCGGTCGCGGGACAGCGCCGAGCCGCCCATCGCGCCCATGCTGCCCATGCCGCGGTACAATTTGTAGGATCGGCCTTCGTACAGGATGAGCTCGCCCGGGCTCTCCTCGGTGCCGGCGAAGAGCGAGCCGATCATCACCGACGAGGCGCCCGCCGCCATGGCCTTGGTGATGTCGCCGGAGTACTTGATGCCGCCGTCGGCGACGAGGGGGACGCCGGCCTTGCGGCAGGCCGTCGCGGCGTCCATTATGGCCGTAATTTGGGGTACGCCGGCGCCGGCGACGACGCGGGTGGTGCATATGGCGCTGGGGCCGATGCCGACCTTCACGGCGTCCGCCCCGGCGTCGATGAGCGCCTGGGCCCCCTCCGCGGTGCCGACGTTGCCCGCCGCCACCTCGGCCTTGCGGAACTTCCGCTTGAGCAGCTTGACGGTATCGACCACGCCTTTGCTGTGGCCGTGGGCGGTGTCGACGACGATTACGTCGCAGCCGTTCTCCACCAGCTTCTCGACGCGCTCGAGGACCGGCTCGCCGACGCCGACGGCCGCGGCCACGCACAGCCGCCCCTGCTCGTCCTTGGTGGCGTGGGGATACTCGAGGGCCTTCATGATGTCCTTGACGGTGATGAGGCCCTTGAGGTGGCCCTTGCCGTCGACGATGGGCAGTTTCTCGATGCGGTGCTGGTGGAGCAGCGCCTTGGCCTTCGCAAGCGACGTCCCCACCGGCGCCGTGACCAGCCCTTCGCGGGTCATGAGCTCGGCGACGGGGATGTCGCGGCGCTTCTCGAAGCGGAGGTCGCGGTTGGTGATGATGCCGACGAGGACGCCCTCCGCGTCGACGATGGGGACGCCGGATATCTTGTAGTCGGCCATGATGGCGAGGGCGTCGGCGACCGGGGCGTCGGGGGCGAGGGTGTAGGGGTCGACGATCATGCCGGAGACGTAGCGCTTGACCTTGTTGACCTCCGCGGCCTGGGCGTCGGCCGGCATGTTGCGGTGGATGACGCCGATGCCGCCCTCCTGCGCCAGCGCGATGGCGAGCGCGGCCTCCGTCACCGTGTCCATCGCCGCCGAGACGATGGGGACGTCTATCTCGATGCGGCGCGTGAACTGCGTGCCGACGTCGACGTCGCCGGGGAGGACCGCGCTGAGGCGCGGCTGGAGGAGGACGTCGTCGAAGGTGACGGCTAACTTCTTCGGGTCGAACTTGGCCATGGCTTTCTCCCTTTTAGTCGATAATATAGCATAAACGCCCACGTGCAGGCAAGGGGGAGGGAAGGCGGGGCGACGCGTTTTTACTACCGTTATGCGGTTTTTTGTGTTATATCATCATATAGGGAAGGTGGTAGATTGCTTAGCGAATCACGCGGGTCCGAAGTCTGATTAGCTCCCTGAAAATAAAGGGGCTAGGCTTCGGGCTTATTTTATATAGCGTGCGACGGTAAAAGGGGCCGCGAATAAGTTGCCGTACAAGGGTTTAGCATACAATTACGGTTGCCGGAGGTATAATAATTACGGGGCCATACGCCTAAAAGGAGAAAGAGCAATGAAAACGTTAATAATATTTTTTACGGTTTTATTAACCGTACCGGCGTACGGAGCTATGGGCAATTCCGTAGCTTCGTACGAACCCGAAAGGCTCCCCAAATGGCTTCAATACTCGGACCTCACGGCCGAAACATACTGGTCACCAGGTACTACTTACCTTGTCGAATTCACAATGCCTACGGGTTATTCATTTATAAACAAAATGCGCATTTTTATTCACTTTGAGAGGAACTATAGCGGAGGAGGAAATATAGAGCTAAGGATTTATAACGCAGCGCGTAAATTGGTATGGTGGGAAAAGATTGAGTATGAGCACCTGTATCGGGGTACGAGTTGTTGGCGTCCCTACGGGGTTTTTAAGACTTTTCCCTACGGAACA
>DATKXQ010000286.1:0-4377 GCA_035528975.1 bacterium | reverse complement strand
GCCACTTCTTTTTCATCAGGTCGCCCTTCCATTCGGGGATGGGTTCTTTCTTCGGCGCGGGGCCGGCGATCATGGCCTGGACCTTGGCGCGGATGGCCGCGATCCTCTTTTTCTTGTCCTTGGCGTCGGCGCTGGCGGGGTCTACGCCCTCGCCGGCGTCGATTTTCTCGTCGAGCCAGGTCTTGATGTTACGGAGGTCGGTGACGGAAGCGTCGACGAAGTTGCGGTCGGCGGAGCCGGGGTTATAGGCCGGGGCCAACTCTTCGAAGAGGCCTATGCATTTTTCGAGCGAGATGGAGCAGAAGATGTTATCCCACCCCAGCGTATCCTCGGCCGCGCCCAGCGTGTCGTCGAGCATCCGGAGGTTGTCGAGTTTGGCCGGGCGGTAGACCGGCTGTTCGGGTACGGCGACTTCTTCGACGCCCTCTTCGGTCGGCGTGGTCGTTTCTTCTACCGTGATCTCTTCGAATTTGCCCGCCTCTTTGCCGGCCTTGCCCTTACAACCGAAAGCGACGAGCGTGGCCGCGAGCGCCAGAACCAGCGCCCACCATATATATTTACTCTTCATGAATCCTGCTCCTTTCCCTCAAGGATAAGAAGAATTGCGGTGCTGACGTGGTGCCCGTTTATATGATAATTCGGGCCGCAAGTCAACGGAAAATTTTACGCGCGCCGGGTTACGTTTTCGACGACGGCGGACGGCGGCGGGTTTAATTTAAAAAAGGCGGCCCGAAGGCCGCCTCCGGCAATTGCCTGTCGGCGCGGCTCGACTACTTACCGCTCGGCCCACTTCTTCTTCTTCATGTCGCCGTCCTCTTTCCACTTCTTCTTCATGGCGTCGCCCTTAATCTCGCCGACCGGCGGTTTCTTCGTCGGGGCGGGGCCGGGGCCGCCGATCATGGCACGCACGCGGGCGCGGATGTCGGCGATGGTTTTCTTCTTGGCCTTGGCGTCGGCGCCGGTCGGGTCTACGCCCTCGGCCTTGGAGATCTTCTCGTCCAGGAAGGTCTTGATGTTATCCAGTTTTGTGGTGGAGTCGTCGATGAAGGTACGGTCGGCGGTGCCGGCCGCGTAGTGTTCCTGGAGCGTGGTGAAGAGCTCGACGTTTTTCTCGAGCGAAATGGAGGTGTAGAGGTTGTCCCACCCGAGGTTATCCTCGCTCGCTCCCAGCGTGTCGTCGAGCATTTTGAGCAGGGCGAGTTTCGTCGGCACGTATTTGCCGGCTTCCATCGCGGGCGCTTCGGCGGGTGTTTCCGCCGGCGCTTCCGCCGGTTCCTCGGTCGGCGTCTCGACCGAAATCGGGGCCTCCGCCGGTTTCTCCTTCTTGAATTTGCTGCAGCCGACGAACGCGACGCCCACGGCCAGCATGATTACGATCAACCACAATAGCTTCGCGTTTTTCATTTACGGGCGCTCCTTTCGCTTATGAAGTAAAGTTTATAATAACGACGTCGAGTACGGAGTATAATCGACTAACGGGCGGAAGTCAATACCATTTTTTTGCGCCCCGTCAGCTCCCGAGCAGGAGGTCGGTCCGGCCGCTGGCGATGAAGGGCGCGGCCTGGCGGTTCAGGCCGTGCAAAACGTAGATCTGCACCGGGTCCTGCTTGCCCTTGACGCGGCCCGGCGGCAGCGGCGTCGCGAAGCAGTAGTCCTTTATTTGTAAGTACGTCGTGTTGTCGACCAGGATTTGGCCCCGGTCGGTCTGGCCCTCGATGCGCTGCGCCAGGTTGACCTTGTCGCCGATGACGGTGTATTCCATCTTCTTCTCGGACCCGATGTTGCCGGCCACGACCTCGCCCGTCGTGATGCCGATGCCGGCGTACACCGGCTCCTTGCCGGCCGCGAGCCGCCTTTTGTTGAATTGGGCAATGGCGCTTTGCATCTCGACGGCGGCGAGCGCGGCCTTGAGGGGCGAGTGGTCCTGGTCGAGGGGCGCGTTCCAATAGGCCATGACGCCGTCGCCCAGGAACTTGTCCAGCGCGCCCTCGTACAGGAATATGACGTCGATCATTATCGCCAGGTACTCGTTGAGGAGCGCGACGACCTCGTGCGGCTCGTGGCGCTCCGAGAAGGGCGTGAAGCCCTCGAGGTCGCTGAAGAGGACGGTGACCTCGCGCTTCTCGCCCTCGAGGCTGATGGCGTCCTTCTGCGAGAGGATCTTCTCGGCGACCTGTTTCGTCACGTAGCGCTTGAAGGTGTTCTTGACGAACTCGCGGTCGCGCAGGCCCTCGGCCATGGTGTTGAAATCGTACGCCAGCCGGCCCAGCTCGTCGCGGCGCCGCACCGGGATGCGGTAGTCGAAGTCGCCCTCCCGGACGCGGCCCAGGCCGGCGGCTATCGCCCGGACCGGTTTCATCCACGTTACCGAGACCGCCACCGCGACGACGAGGCCGGCGAGGATGAATATCCCGGCGACGACCGCCGCCGTCGCTATTTCGCGCTCGACGAGCCAGTTGAAGCCGGCGATGGAGTAGCCGACGCTTATGAGGTAGCGCGCCTGGCCGGTGGCGGGGTCCGTGACGTGGGCGTTGACGCGGGCGAGGTTGGGGGCGGCGATCTTGTAATATTCCAGGGGCTCGAGCTCGCGGCCCGCGGCGTCCGTGACCGGGATGCGCGGGTTGGAGGAGGCGACGACGACCTCCTCCTGGCCGCGGAGGATGAGGACGTACACGGGCGTCAGCTCGTAGTCGGCGGTGTTGAAGCGCACGCGGTAGATCTCGTTGAGCCAGATCTCGAACTGGCCGCGCTCGAGCGTCGTGAAGGCGCGCTGGACGAGCGCCACGGTGAGGTTCATCCGCGCCCGGGCGTCCTCGTCGATGCGGCCCAGCTCGCGCCGCAGGTGGACGCCGCTTACCGTCACTATAGCGAGGATGAGGACCGCCTCGATGACAAGCGTCAGCTTGAACGCGAGGGTCTTCCGAAATTTTAATTCCTTCTCCGCCATAGGCCTTCCCGTCGTTATTGCGTGGCTGTCGGGCCGAGTTTACGGCGTGGCCGCGGGGGTGTCAAGGGGAAAGTGGCCGGGCGGAAGACGGAAGTACGTCGAGGTAAACACAAACTTTTATATCATGATTGTGCATTATTTCCTTGACATCTGGCCGGCCTTATTTATAATAGGCGCTCGAGGGTAACGAGGCAGGGCGCGAAGAAGGCGAGGGTACGTTGGGGTTTAGGATTACGCGGGGAAAGGGTAAGAGGCGCCGCGGCTCGTGCCGCGCGGCGATACGGATAAAAATACCCCGGCGGGCTTACGGGCCCGGCCGGGGTTTTAGTTTAATCAACCTTTAAAGGAGGTACGCGATGAGGGTGTACAAGGTTATATGGTCGGCGGTCTTATTGGCGGGGGCGCTGGCCGGGCAAGCGTTCGGGGATACGTTTCCGCCGGGGATTACGGCCTACACCGCGGACTCGTATTTCGTACGGGATACCCTGGGTAGCACGAACGGCGATTACTCGGGCCCCGTCAATAACCACCACATCACGGTGACACCTACCGACGTATCCGGGGAATACGATATCTGCCTGGTATTCAGCGAAGCCGCGTCGAACGGCAACAACTGCGAGGCGTACTTCGCGGCGAAGCCTTCGAGCGTACACGGCGCCGGGAGTTTCTCCGTGGAAGAGATGAACAGCATGTCGATCCCCTGGCCGTTAACCGGCGAAACGTATAAAACGCGGTGCCCCGCTCTCGCCTCGGACGACAACGGCAACGTACACGTAACGGTGAGACGGGTTAAATACGGGAACCAGGCCAATAGTTACACCGCGTTGGCGACGAAAAACGCGGGAGGTACGTGGTCGGCCGAGAAAATCTACGGCAGCGCACCTTGCGGCGATTGGACGCAGACGGTCACGGCGCAGGGGACTATCGCCTCGTCACGGAACGGCGCTTGGTTGGGTTTCTCCTCGCATTACTACAGGTACCCGAGGCCTATTTACGGCGGCCAAAAAAGCTGGCTTTCCCGAATCTTCGGTTACGTATACGATAACGCCTCCGGCACACCCGGCGGAGATTGGGATAAGATCATGCTCGGCGGGTACGACCATACGGCGACGGGATATTGGGGCAGCGCCTGCGCCGTGAGCGAAAACGGTAACGGCATCATCGCCGGGTACGTTTACGCCTTCGACCGGTTCCCCTTGGCGGGCTACGACGCCGGTTCGGGTTTGAACTTCGGGGTCGGTACCGATCAGCGCGACACCTGGGAATTCGCGCGTTGCCCGTTCGAGAACGCCAACTGCCCGAGCTACGACGAATTCTCATTCGCCCCTTACGTCGAGGAAACGGTGGCGGGGGACCTCGCCCATTTCGTATGGGTAGATACCTCCAAACAACCACACTACGCCGGTTACGTTTTCGGGACAGATCCCCCT
>DATKXQ010000285.1:0-4725 GCA_035528975.1 bacterium | reverse complement strand
CTGCCTGGACATCCCCTCCGGCGGCTCCTACCACCTAAACGGCCAGGAAATAGCGACCGCGACCGAGGACGAACTCGCGGCTATACGCAACCGCGAGATAGGCTTCGTGTTCCAGACGTTCAACCTCCTCCCCCGCGCCACCGCGTCGAAGAACGTCGAGCTCCCGTTGATATACGCCGGCGTTCCGCCCGACGAACGGCGGGAACGCGCCGCCGACACCCTCGCCGCCGTCGGCCTGGCCAAACGAGGTCACCATAAACCCAACGAGATGTCGGGCGGCGAAAGGCAACGCGTCGCCATCGCCCGGGCCCTCATCAACCGGCCGTCGGTCGTCTTAGCCGACGAGCCCACCGGGAACCTGGATACCAAAATAGGAGAAGAGATCCAGGGCGTATTCGGGGAAATCAACGACGAGGGTAAAACGCTGATCGTTGTAACGCACGACCCGGACGTCGCCGCCCGGGCCCGGAGGATAATCGTCCTGCGCGACGGCCAGATCGTCGAGGGCGCCGGCGACAAAGTTAAAAAAACCCGCGGGGCGACACGGGGCAAAAAAAGCCGTTAATCAGTAGATCTCGGCCGGTACGCCCGCCTCCTCGCACACGCGCCGGGCAATCGCCGCCAGCCTTTCCCGGGGGACCATCCCGACGCCGGCCCGGGCCACCGGCCTGACCGTCGTATAGATTTGCACCGAGGACGGCCGCACCGCCGCCACGGCCCGAACGTAGTCCGCAACGGCGCCGTCGTCGGCGTTGCCCTGGTTGGCCGCCACGAAGCACGACTGGACTACGAAGGCATCCAACTCGGCGAGGCCCGCCATCACGCCTTCGAACGTTACGCCCCGCGCCGGAACGTTCACGGCCGCGAAGACGTCCGACGAGCCGGCGTCCAGTTTCATTATCGGCGCGTCGAACGACGCGAGCGCGGCGCGAATCTCCGGGTCGTTTACCCTACTGGAGTTCGAAAGTACGGCCAGCTTCGCCGTCGGGCAGAGATCGTCTTTTACGGAGCGGACGGCTTCGACTATGGCCGGGAATTCGGAGTGGAGGGTCGGTTCGCCGTTACCCGAAAACGTAACGTAGTTCGGCGCCGGTATCCGTTTCAATTCCGCGGCGAGGGCCGCCGCCACCTCGTCCGGCGAGGGCAGCATAGCGGCGAGGTCGGCCACCGACGCCACGTGGTATCGCGTCGGCCCGTATTGGCAGTACACGCAATCGAACGAGCAGATATTCGCCGTCGTCGACGAAATATTTATACCCAAAGAGGGGCCGAGGCGCCGGGACGCGATGGGGCCGTATATGATTCCCTGCTGTAACTCCAAAAAAGACATGTTGCCATAATAGAATAAATTACGATTTCCGACAACAGTAAACGAAGAGGGGTCGGAGATATGGCGGAATGCAAAATCGACGCGAACCTGGCGTCGTGCAACTGTACGTACGAACCGTGCAATAAAAAAGGCCGGTGCTGCGAGTGCGTCTCTTACCACCGGGCCATGGACGAATTGCCGGCGTGCTACTTCGACGCCGCGACGGAGCGCACCTTCGACCGTTCCGTAGCGAATTTCATCCGGGGCCGCAGCGGAAAATGAAATAGTCGTTGACCGCGCGCCGGTAATGGTCTATATTTCCCAATGCCCCGGTCGCGCGCGGCGCGGGAGCTTCCATGAAACTTTCTATCATAATACCGGTCTATAACGAAGAGGCCACCGTCAAGCAAATAATCGACCGCTGCCGGGCGCTGCCGCTCGGCAAAGAAATCGTCGTCGTCGACGACGGCTCGAGCGACGGCACGCGGGACGTTTTGGAAAAGGAAGACGGCGTCGACGGCGTCGTCGTCCGCTGCCACGACAAGAACCGCGGCAAGGGCGCGGCGATCCGGACCGGCATCCGGGAGTGCACCGGCGACATCGTCGTTATCCAGGACGCCGACCTCGAATACGTACCCGAGGAATTCCCCACCCTGGTCCAACCCATCGTCGACGGGTACGCCGACGTGGTTTACGGCTCCCGCTTCCTCGGGACCCACCGCGTGTTCAAAGTCGTACATTACTTCGGCAACAAGTTCCTGACCCTCATCACCAATATCCTCTACGATACGATGCTCACCGACATGGAGACCTGCTACAAGGCTTTCCGCGCCGAAATAATAAAGGACGTCGAGATTAAATCGGATCGCTTCAACTTCGAACCCGAGATAACCGCGAAGGTCTTCAAACAGAAGAAACTCCGCGTCTACGAGATGCCCATCTCTTACCACGGCCGCGACTACGACGAGGGGAAAAAGATCACCTGGTGGGACGGCGTCCCGGCGTTCTGGGCCCTGATAAAATACCGATTTACCGACTGAAAGTGCTCGACTTCTTATTAGCGGTTTGGTTAGCGGTCGTGAAGTGGCCGCTAACCTTGTTTATGGACGCGGCCTTCCTACGGAAGACTCGCCGCCGCGCCGCCGCGGGTTTCGACGCCTGGGCGGCGAAGGCCGCCGCCGGGGGGCCGGCCGCCGTCGCCCGCGCCACGGCCGAACGCGTAACGTACGCCAATGACCCCCTGGGCGGCCTTCTGGACTACGTCGCCGCGCCGGCGGTCACCTGGGCCCGGCGTTACGGCGACTGCGACGACTTCGCGTATCTGGCCGCGGAGCTGCTTAAGCGCGCCGGCGTCGAGTGCTGGATCGCGAGTTATCTCTCCTGGAACGTCAAGGATTCGCACGTCGTCTGCCTCTTCCGGGACGCGGACGGCTACGGCGTTATGGACCAGGGCCTGATACGCGGCCCTTTCGACACGCTCGCCGAAGCGGCCGATGCCGGGAACCCGGGCGCCAAAAACGCCGCCCGGCACGTGAGGCGCTACGGCCGGGGGGCGGACAGTATAGGCAAGTGTTTCCTTAAAAAGCAACAATGAACGGGCGCGGGCCGGTCCTGCGCAACCTATACCTTTTTAGGTTGATTCGGGCGCCTTTCGATATTAACGTTATATTTGGGTAAGACGCGTCGCCCGTGACGGTCGCCGGCTCCGACCGTTTGACGGCGCAAAGCGCCGCCGGCACCCGCCAAACGACGGCGAAACGTATTATAAACGTTTACTGACTCGCACCCGGAACAACGCGAAATAACAGGGGGCCCCGGTGAAAGCGCTCGTAATAAAAAGCGGAAAAATCGAAACCGACAAATCGTACGCCAAACCCGTACCCGAGCGGGACGAGGCGGTTATCAAAGTTTCGTACGCCGGCGTGTGCGATACCGACGTGCAGCTCGCGGCCGGTTACCTGTCGTTCGAAGGCGTACCGGGCCACGAGTTCGTCGGCGTCGTCGCGGAAGGGTCCGAGAGCTGGCTCGGCAAGAGGGTCGTCGGCGATATCAACTGCGCCTGCGGCGTATGCAACCACTGTCTCGCCGGCCGGAGCAAACATTGCGAATATCGGACCGCGCTCGGCATCGCCGGCCGCGACGGCTGCTTCGCCGATTACTTCATGTTGCCGACGGCGAACCTGTACGAGGTTCCCGCGGCCGTCTCCGACGAGAAGGCCGTCTTCACGGAACCGCTCGCCGCCGCGCTCAACGTCGTCGAATTAACCCACGTCGCGCCCACGGCTCGCGTAGCCGTCGTCGGCGACGGCAAGTTGGGCCTCCTCGTCGCCCAGGTCGTAAGCCTCCTCGGCGCCGACGTCGCGGTCGTGGGCCACCACCCGGGGCGGGCCGACAAGCTGGCCCGGATGGGGCGACCCGTCCCGATGCTCAAGCCCGACGACGCGCCCGAAAGATATTACGACGTCGTCGTCGAGTGCACCGGCGCCGCGGACGGCCTGGAGCACGCCCTCCGCTACGTTCGCCCCCGGGGAACCGTCGTCTTGAAGACGACGATCGCGGACCCCTACAACGTCGACCTCGCCGCCGCCGTCGTCAACGAGGTCGCGGTCGTCGGCAACCGCTGCGGCCCCTTCCCGCCGGCGCTCAAACTGCTCGCCGAGGGCCTCGTCGACCCGACGCCGCTCGTCGAACAAATACATCCCTTCGACGAGCTGGCCGAGGTCCTGGCGCGAGGGGCGCCGGGTTTGAAGCACCTGATTAAATTTTAATGATAACGGCGGCCTCGCGGCCGCCGTATTATTGCAGACGAGGACCTAACCCGCGGCGTCTTCCAACTTCTTAATGCGTTCCTCCAGCGCCCTGACGCGCCGCGCCTGGATGAAGTCGCCCACCAGGTTGATGACGTACAGCAGCGTCAGGAACGAAAGCCATATCGCGGCCCACTTCATGTATCCATCCTCCGCTTAGTCGTACAACGTCCAATTGAAGCCGATGTAAGTCCGCATCTTGCGCGGCAGAGAATAACCCGGCGCTATCACGTAGTCGGCCGCGCGGTTTATGTTCTCGACGTTGCAGTACACCTGGAACGATACCACGGCTATACCGAAATGGGCGCCCAGCTGCCAGTAGGCCGGCAGCTCGTACCGGTACGGGACCTTGAAGTAGGGCGACGGCTCGACGACCTCGTCTTCCGGCGCCGGGTACACGCTCCGCCGGGCGCCGGTATACTCGCACCGGACCTCGCCCCGCAGCGTCAGGTCGTCTTTCAGGAAACCTTTCCGACAGCCGAACTTGCCGAAGGCGCGGTGCTCGGGGACGAAACCCACGCGTTCGCCGTCCGCCCGCCGGGCATCCGTCAGGCAGTAGCTCGCGCTCCAGTCGAACCACGGCGGCAGCGCCCCCTCCGCGGAGACGTC
>DATKXQ010000284.1:0-3781 GCA_035528975.1 bacterium | reverse complement strand
CGTGCAGGCGTCAAAATAAACGAATAATCCCCCATATCCACTTACGACGAGGTGGCGATCATGCGCGGTCGAATTGTCCCGGCGGTTATAACCTTCTTAGCGTTATTGACGCTTTATCCGGCCGTCGCAGCCGCCGACGGCATTATTATTCCCTATCCCTACCCCATCCCGCCGGAGCCCCGGCCCCAACCCGCCGAAAAAAGTTATAGCCTCGATATCAAGTACCATCACGTCGAGACGGTAATCGAGGACCAGGTGGCGACGACGCACGTCGACGAGCTGTTCGAAAACCCTTACAATTTTGACGTCGAGGGCATTTATATATTCCCGCTGCCGAAGGGCGCCGCCGTCGACCGCTTCTCCCTCAAAGTGGACGGGAAACCCGTAGAGGGCACGATGCTCGACGCCGACGAGGCCGCGGTGGAATACCGCAAGCTCGTCAACGAAAACAAGGACCCGGCGCTGCTGGAATATATCGGCCGCGGCGCGGTGCGGGCGCGCATCTACCCGATTCCGGCTAAGGGCAAGAAACGCGTCGAAATAACCTATTCGGAATTACTTCCCTTCGACGGCGGCCTCGTTAAATTCGTGTACCCTCTGGACACCGAGCGCTTCAGCCGCACGCCCATAGAAGACGTGGACGTAAAGGTAACCCTGAAAACGACGGCCCCGCTCGAAAACGTATTCTCCCCTTCCCACGAGGTCCACCTCGACCGCAAGACCCCTCGGACGGCCGAGGTCGCGTACCACGTTAAAAACGCAAAACCCGCGGAGGATTTCATACTCTATTACCGCACCGGAAACGCGGAGCTGGGCGCGAGTCTGCTCGCCCACAAGCAGGGCGGCGAGGACGGCTTTGCTATCCTGATAATCACGCCGCCGGCCGCCGCGGACGCCGCGCCCGAGCCCAAAGAGCTCATATTCGTGGTCGATATCTCGGGTTCTATGGCGGGAGAAAAGATCGAACAAGTTAAAGAGGCCGTCGTTTATTGCCTGAGCCGTCTGGGTCCTTCGGACCGGTTCAACGTCATACCCTTCAACGAACAACCGACGCTGTTCGGGGACAAGACCGTACCGGCGACGAGCGCGAACGTGACGGCGGCTGCGAAGTTCGTCGACGGCCTCGTGGCCGGCGGCGGCACGAACGTCGACGGCGCCCTGAAGAAGGGTATCGGCTCGGCGGCGGCCGAGCCGGTTGGGCCCACCATGGTCGTTTTCCTGACGGACGGTAAGCCGACCGTCGGCGAGCGGAACGTGGCCGACATCGTCGCCAACGCCCGCGCCGCCAACGAGGACGTCGGCGCCCGGCTATTCTGTTTCGGCGTCGGTTACAAGGTAAAAGCGGAGCTCCTCGACGGCCTCGCCCGGAAAAACGGCGGCACGGCCCAATACGTCGAACCGGCGGAGGACATAGAACTGGCCGTCACGTCGTTCTACGACAAGATTTCCAAACCGGTGCTGACCGACCTGGAACTCGTTTGGGAAAAAGTCGAATTCTACGACGTTTACCCGCCGGCGCTGCCCGATATATTCGCGGGCACGCAACTTACGGTCCTCGGGCGGTACAAGGGCGAGTTGGCCGACGGCACGCTGACCTTGTCTGGAAAGCGGGCGGGGGGGACCGAGGAATTGGCCTACGACCTCGCCGCCGTAACCGGCGAAAGCCGCGACAACAAATTCATCCCGGCCCTTTGGGCCACGCGCAAAATAGGATTCCTGCTGGAGCAGATCAAGCTCGAGGGGGAAGATAAGGAGCTCATCGACGCCGTCGTCGCGCTCTCCAAGCGGTACGGCGTCCCGACGCCGTACACGTCTTACCTGGTGGAGGACACCGGCCCGGCCGTCGGCAAACCTTCGCCCACGGTATGGGGCGGGTTGAGCGGCCCCGCGGACCTCGCGGGCGCCGGCGGTTGGATGAATAAAAGCGCGGCCGGGGAAGAATCGGGCCGGGCCTTCAGCGCGCCGCAAACGATGGACGAGCTCTCGGTGCGCGAATCGAAAGCCATCGGCGATTTAAAACGCGCGTCCGTAGCGGGTCCGTCTTACGGCGGCGGCGGCGCCCGCTACGTGGAGGGCAAGAGCTTCAGGCTGGCGGGGGGCGTCTGGCGCGACATCGCCCTCGACGAGGACCGCACCGGCCCCGAGGCCGAGGTTAAATTCGCGAGCGAGGAATACTTCGCATTGATAGAAAAATACCCCGGCCTGGCCCCGTATTTCGCTTTGGGGAAGGAGGTCGAGGTGTTGTTCAGCGGCGTCGCGTATCGGGTAACGCTCTAAGCGGAATCGACTCCGGTAACGCCGCCGGGATTAACCCGGGTACGCGGTTTTACCTCTAGTCGTTGGGTTTCCGGGCGCCGCTCTGTATCTCTTTAACAACATGGAGTCCGGCTTCCTTGTCGCTCGCGGTCACGATGAAGTCGTGCAGGTCGAGGAATTCGAAGACGGCTTTGGTCTTCGGAGAAAATTCTATAAAGACGATTTCGCCGCCTCGTTTTCTGGCGCCGCCGACGGCGTAAAGGAGCGCCCCTACGCCGGCGGTGCTAATGAAGTCGACGCCCTTGAGGCTTACGATAACCCACACGACGCCCTCATTCTCCATCTGCTCGAAGAATTTGGATACCTGCGCGGCTTCCTCGATGCCGACTTGACCGTCGACGGCTACGACTACGATGCCGTCCTTTATATCTTCAACGCGGGTTATTTTGAAATCCTTCATATATCCTTCCCCTCGAAACGCTTCCTATCCTTAAGCGTATTAAGCCATCGGGTCCTACGTCGAGTTGCGCTTGGCGTAAAAAAGGCGTCCGTCCTCCGCGAGTCGCACCGCGATCTCCGAGACCGGCGTCAAGCCGTCGGCCATAACTACCTCCGACGTCTCGAGGTTGACCGTACAGCCCACGTCGAGCGGGAAGCAACGAACGCCGGTGGCTTTCGTAACCGCCGCGCTCATCGCCACCGGGTCGTCAATACCGTACATTTTACCCACCAGGCAGACGGCGGGCCGGACCTCGGAGACCAGGCGCGCCATCTCCTCGACGCCGAGACACTCCTCCGGCAGGTTGGCCGCCGCCGCGTTTCTCGGCGCGACCCCTCGGATGCACGACACCAGAACGCGGCCCCGGGCGCCTCGGTACCGGGCCGCCAATACGTCCGCGTCGCGGCAGGGCGCATCGGCGACGTACGCCAGCGTCGCCTGGCCGGAGGTAAACATCAAACCTAAAGCGCTTTCGGCGCGGTCTTCCGGTAAATCCGCCGGCTTCACGTCGAGCGCCGCGGTCCCTATCCGGTAGGCGTGTTCGGGATAAAGAACCGTGAGTTTAGACACGACGTCCTTGGCCGCGGATAGCCACGAATAGCTCTTCTTGTAAACGCCGGCGTTCACCAACACCTCGAGCCTCTTGACGGAACCGACGCCGCCCTTATTATAACGGCGGACCGCTTCCAACAAGGGTTCCAGGTCGGCGCCGTGATCCCACGCCACGTTCGTAACGACGGCCACGTCGACGTCGACGAGCCGGCGACCGGCCGCCGCCAGCCGCGCCACGAAATTCCGGCCGGGGTCCAGAGCGATGCCGCGGCCGCCGATCCATAAATAATACCCGCCGCCGCGCACGTACGTACGTTCCGTGTGATCGTCGTCGTAAGCGGCTCCCTCGTCCCAGGTCCGGCACGATTCTAAAAACGGATAGCTCGCTTCGTCTACCGTACGTTCCAAAGCGAGGAAACCCGGCCGCTCCGCGGGCGCCGAGGCCAGCTCGAGAGCCGTAGCTTTAAGCTGTTC
>DATKXQ010000283.1:0-3805 GCA_035528975.1 bacterium | reverse complement strand
CCGCGAGGACTCCCTTTCGAAACGGCTTTGGAAAAGTCTTTAGTAGTAAAGCGCCTTTACGCGGCCGACGCTCGCCGGCGCCACGCCCGGGTTATGCTCGTTGTCCATGATCACGCGGAGCATCAGGTTACAGTACCCGGTCGAGTTGTTGAGCGCCCCCCAGGTGCCGCCGGCGTACATCCACGAGTGGCCGTAGTTGCCATATACGCTGTCGACGGCGTGCGCATCGCAGTTCGGGTAGTTGTAGAATTGGTCCATGGCCGGGAGGAACTTCTTCACGCCGGAGGGGAGCAACCAATCGACTGAGAAGTCGTTCCACGCGTTCCCGGCGCTGGTACCGGTGGCGAACTTCGGGCCCCAGATCAAGGACCCGGGTACGCCGCCCGTGAACGAGTATACGCCGAGGCGGAAACCGTCCCAAGAGCCGTTGGGCCAGGCGGGGCCGGAGTAGAGACGCATAGACTTAATGTAGGGATAGGTTTTGACGGTCGAAATGTCGAAGTCGTTAGCGACCCACACGCCGGCGCCCGTGATCCATACGATGAACCAGGACGCCCTGCCGGTGTCCCATTTGAGCTCGAACGTCCCGTCGTAATTGGGCGACCCTTCGATCGTCGTGGCGGGTGGCGCTTTTTCGACGACCATGTCGGCCGCCCACGCACCGGCCGCGATTAACGCCACCAGGCCGGCTACTAAAGCGAAATTCTTCATGAACTAAACCTCCTATTAAACTTCCGTTAGCACGTTGGCTAACACCGATAAGGATATATGCCCCCCGGCGGCATCCGCCCAGGGTTCCTAAGTACCTTTTTAACATCGCGGGGCTCGTGTTGTCAAGGGAAAAATAGCCTCGCTTGGTAGTTACATGATATTTTCGCTTAATATTTTCGCTTATGGAACGTTTCCGGCCTGGGGTCCCTCGCCGCCTCGGCGCGTCAGGCCGCGCTTTCCGTCCCTACCCTTCTCTTCCACCTCACGCCCTCGGCCGTATCTTCCAGGATTATCCCCAGCGCGGAGAGCCGGGCCCGTATCGCGTCCGCCCTCGCGAAGTCTTTTTCCTTCCGCGCCTCTTCGCGTTCGGCTATCAGAGGCTCGACTTCTTCGTCGAGCGCGACGGCCGGGGGATGGAATACGTCCAACACCTCGTCGAAGGAATCGAGAGCCGCGACGAGCGCGTCGCGGCCCGCCGCCGAAAGGGTGCCGTCGTCCATGGCGCGGTTGGCCGCCGTGACGAGGTCGAAAATCCCGGCCACGGCTTCCGCGATGCCCAGGTCGGAGGAGAGGGACGCATCGAAGGTCTCGGCCGCGGAGGCCAGGGCGCCGGCGAGGTCGTCGCCGCCTTCCCCCTCGTATTCCGCGGCGCGGCGGTAGAAGTCGATGAGCCGGGTTACCGCGGCGGCCGCGGCGTCGAGGCCCTCGAAGGTCAAATTCAGTTGGCGGCGGTAGTGGCTCGAGAGCAGGAGGTAGCGTATCGCCAGCGGGTCGTACCCCTTCGCGAGCAGGTCGCGCAACGTGTACTCGTTGTGGAGCGATTTCGACATCTTCTGGCCCTCCACGATGAGATGCGCGGAATGGAGCCAAAAGCGCACGAAGGGTTTGCCGGTCGCCCCCTCGCTCTGGGCGATCTCGTTCTCGTGGTGGGGGAAGATGTTGTCTACGCCGCCGGTGTGAATATCGAACGTCTCGCCGAGATATTTCGTCGACATGGCGGAGCACTCGATGTGCCAGCCGGGGCGGCCGGGGCCCCAGGGCGAGTCCCACGACGGCTCGCCCTCGCGCGCCGGCTTCCAGAGCGCGAAATCGCGAGCGTCTTCCTTGGCGTATTCGTCGGCGTCGATGCGGGCCCCGGGTTGGAGCGCGTCGATGTCCATCCCGGACAACTTCCCGTAGGCGGGGAAAGTCGCTATGCGGAAATATACGGCTCCCTCGGAGACGTACGTGAGGCCGCGGGCCTCGAGTCTTTTTATAAACTCGACCATCTCCGGGATGTGCTGCGTCGCGCGGGGATAGTGCTCCGCGCGTTGGATGCGGAGCGCGTCCAGGTCGTCGAAGAACGCGGCTATGTACGGCGCGGTGTATTCGTCGAGGCTTGCGCCGGCCTCCCGGGCGCCGCGGATGGTTTTATCGTCCACGTCCGTAACGTTCATTACCTGGACGACGTCGAAGCCCTTCCACTTCAGGAAGCGCCGCAGCAGGTCCTCGAAGATATAGGTCCGGTAGTTGCCGATGTGGGCGTAGTTGTAGACCGTGGGGCCGCAGGTGTACATCCCCACCTTTCCGGCCTCCAACGGCTCGAACGCCTCGAGGCGTCGGGTCATCGTATTATTAAAGCGTATCGTCATAGCGCGACTCGGCCGCTAAGAGTGTTCCGATTCTAACAGAAATAGGCCCCCCGTAAAAGGTTAAAATGAGGAAGACGCCGTTTGACGGCGGCGCCGAAATTATATATAATACGATATTAAAAAGTTTCACCTATCACGTCAGGGTCGGGCGCCATGGATAAGAGAAAGAAGAGAAAAGTAGAGATCCCGGTGGAAGAGACGCGGGACGTCGACGAGCCGGCCGCCCGCGCGGTGGAGCTCGCCGAAAAGCTCGCGGCGGCGGAGGAAGCCGCGGCCGCGGCCCAGGAGGAATTGCTCCGGCGCGTGGCCGATCTCGAAAATGCGCGCAAGCGGCTCGCCCGCGAGAGCGAGCGCGCCTGCGCCATGGCGTCGCAGTATATAATCGAAAAGCTCCTCCCCGTCCTCGACGATCTGACGCGCGCCATCGACGCCGCGGATACCGACGAGGCCGTGCCGCAGCACCACGTCGACGCCATTCGCATGCTCGACCGCAAGATCTACGACGTGTTGCGCGGCGAGGGGCTGGAGGTCATAAGCCCCGGCCGCGGCGACCCGTTCGACCCCGAGGTGCACGAGGCGGTATTGGCGACGTGCGACGCCGAGCTGCCGCCGAACGTCGTGGCGAACGTCTTTGACCGGGGCTACAAGTTCAAGGGTATGTTGCTCAAGCCGGCCCGGGTCGAGGTCTGCGTGCCGCGGGAGGGGGAGCCCGGCGCCGCCCCGACCCCTCCCGGCAACGGCGGCGCGGCCCCGGCGTAAGCTTCCCCCCGAATTATGGCAGCCGACAAAGATTTTTACGCGGTACTGGGCGTATCGGAGAACGCCTCCGACGACGACGTCAAGAAAGCCTACCGCCGGCTCGCGATGAAGTATCACCCGGACCGGAACAAGGAGGCCGGCGCCGCCGAGAAATTCAAGGACGTCAACGAGGCCCACCAAACGCTATCCGACTCCCGGAAGCGCAAAGAGTACGATATGCTCCGGAAGTACGGCGGCTTCGCGGGGGCCGGCGGCCCCGGCGGGTTCGATTTCTTGAAGTACGCGCAAGCGGGGGGCGGCTCCGACTTCCAGTTCGACGTCGGCGACCTGGGAGATTTGGGCGGCCTCTTCGACCAGATATTCCGGGGAGGGGGAGCGGGCCGTCAGGCGGAGCCGCAAGTGGGCCGCGACGTCGAGATGAACATCGAGGTGCCGTTCTCGACGGCGGCGAAGGGCGGGACGGCCAAGATAAACCTCGGCCGCGACGAACCCTGCATGACCTGCGCCGGCACCGGCGCGGCGCCGGGGACGCAGCCCCGGACGTGCCCCCAGTGCGAGGGGCGCGGTACCATCACCGTGGGCATGGGCCAGTTCGGCGTGACGCGCGCGTGCCCGACGTGCGCGGGCAAGGGGACCGTGGTCGACAAGCCGTGCCCGGACTGCCGCGGCCGGGGCGTGCGGCGGGCCAAGCGGCCGCTGCAGGT
>DATKXQ010000282.1:0-5020 GCA_035528975.1 bacterium | reverse complement strand
GGGGTGCGAGATCGGCAGCGCCGGCCGGTCCGGGTCGACGTGGATGGGCGTCACGTACATCTCGAAGGGTTCGAGCGACTTGACCAGGAAGCGCGCGATGCCGCGTACCCGTACGCCCAAACCCGCGCGGAACGCCACCGGCGTCCAGTCGGTGTATTCTCCCACTTTCAGTTTGACGCGGCCGCCGTCCAGCGAAAGCGTCGCCCGGGCGCCGTCGCCATTGGCTCGGACTTTAAACGGCAGCCGCAGCTGTTCGCGCTCCCTCTTTATCGGGTTGTCGGGGCCGAGCAGGTACGAGGTGACGTCCCGGCCGTCGCGCTCTACTTCTATGCATTGGCCCCCCTCGCTAACGTTGACGTCGCCCTCTTCGTAATAATAAGAGAACGTCCCCTGCGTCCCCAGGAGGTCCGGGACGCACATCGCCGAGAGCGAGACGCCGTGGAACTTCTCCGGCGGAAAGGTTATGGGCACGCGGATGACGTTGGAGAAGACGCCGTGGTCGCCCAGTATTTTCCAGAAGGGTTTGCCCTTGCGGAGGAGTTTTATCGACGGTTTGCCGAGGGGGATGCGATACGGGCCGAGGTTGAGGTGGCGGCGCGGCGGCCCGATGCGCGCCGAGGACAGGTCCGGGAGATAGCTCGAGCGGTCGCGCGTCAGGAAGTCGAAGATGTTGTGCCGGGCCGGCGAGGTTCCGGTCTGGAAGGACGACCAGGCCACCGGCGAGACCGACGGCACCGTCGTCTCCAGCGGCTTAAACGTTCCCTCGCGGGCCAGCCGGGCGAAGTGGGGGAGCTTGCCCCCGGCCATCATGTCGCCCACGATGTCGGGCGAGAGGCCGTCCAGGCCGAGGATAATGAGCCGGTTGACGCGGGCCTTCGCGTGGGCGCGGCGTCTCTTTATGGCGCGGATTATACGGCGGAACGGCAGCGTCAGGAAGGCGAATACCGCCAACAGCAGCGAAGCGAAGACGGCGAAGAAGGACGTGACGACGGCGAAGCCGGCGCCCGGGCCCACGTAGGCGTGCGCCGCCGGCGCCGCGGCCAGCGCGGCGGCTAAAATTACAATTTTTAAAGTTGAACGCATCCGAAGCTCATATCGCGAGCGCCGCGGGTCCGGCCGCGGCTTAGAAGCGGGCCATGATGATACCGGCCAGGTCCGTGATGCGCACGTTCGCCGGCGGCGGCTCGGCCGACCAGAAGACGGCGTCGTCGTACACGTGCATGCCCGTGAGGTTGGTTTTTGCGAAAACTTCGCTCTTGCCGAGGTGCGCCTTGACGTCGAAGCCGGCGTGCGCCACGGCCACGAGGTCGGGGCCGTTTACCGCGTACGGGCCGTCGTAGATCTCGTCCCGGTCGAAGACCTCCCGGAAGACGGCACGGCCGCCGCGCGAGAGCGCCAGCAGGCGGCCCTTTATCTCGGCCTTGACGGCGGCGACGTCGCCCGGGCGCACGGCCCCGCGCGGGTACTTCCCGGCGACGTTGACGTATATGCGGTTGGGGTCGAGGGCGAAGGCGCGCGAGCCGGCCGCTATCGCCGCGAAGGCGTCCTTCTTGTCGCCGTCGAAGGAGAGAAAACCCTCTTGCCCGAGCCACGTGTTCAGATAGAACTCCTGCTCCACGGCGCAGAAGCCGTGGTCCGAGAGGAGGTAGAACGCGGCGCCGACCTCGCGCGCGCGGGCGCGCATCTCGCCCACGAACCGGTCCACGACGCGGTAGTAGTCCAGGCAGAACTCGTGGCGGGGGTGGCCGTCGTCCTCGAGCGCGTCCCAGAGATAATGTTGGAGGCGGTCGGTGCCGGTTACGACGACCTCGAAGTAGTCCCAGTCTTCGTTGTCCCAGAGCCAGGCCGCGGCGCGGCGGCGACCGGCGAGGGTGGAGACGAGTTGCTTTTCCAACAGCTCGTGGTCCTCGCGGCACTTGACGGTGTCGACGTCTATTTCGTAGCCCAGTTCGCGCAATTTGGGCCGGACGGCCGGCGGCATTATCGCCCGGTCGAAGTCGACGGCGACGAAGCCGGCTACCAGGACGCCGTTTATCTGGTTGGCCGGGTAGGTGGAGGGCTGGTTGACGACGACGGCCCGCTTACGGACGCGGCCCAGCCGGTCCCATATCGTCGGCGCCTTGACGTCGGCCGAGCTCGTGAAGCGGAGGTCGTAGGTCCCGGCCTTGAGGTCCGTGAAGCCGAAGACGCCGTGGCCTCCGTGGTTGAGGCCGGTGGCGAAGGAGGGCCACGAGACCGCCGAGATCTCGGGCAGCGTCACCGTCATGCGGGCGAAGGGGGCCTCGCGCGCCAGCGACGCCAGCTCGGGCGTGACGCCGCCGGCGACGAGCTTTTCGACGAGCGAGTGGGGAACGCCGTCGAGGCCGACGACGACTACCTTTGCCCGTTTATTGTGGAATAAGGCCATAGCTTGCGCCCCGGTGGGGGGCGGGTATACAACCTTTAATTATAAATAAAAATGGCATATATGTCAAACGCGGCGTGCCGGGGGGGCCGCAACGCCGCGCCTCGCGCGGGAAATCGCGCTTCGGTTTTAGGCGCATAGGGGGGGCGCGCGGCCAGTCGCCCCTACAAAACGCGGCCGGGGGGGTATGGTCGTTCTAGACAAGGGGCTTAAGGCCCTTGTTCGGGGCGACCTGAACGCCGGCCCCTACGAAAAACCGGGGGCGCACGGCCGTGCGCCCCTACGGCTCGGCCTTCCGAATGTGCGCAAAGCCCGCCGTATCGGCGGGCTTCGCGATGAGAGAGGAGGGGATAAGTGCTTAGTTGCCGGGCAATGCTTCGATTATGACGGCGTCGGCGGGGTAGGACTTGATGACGATCGGCGTCGCCGGCGCCTCGGCGGCGATTACGTTCGCGGGTTGGGTTTCGACCGGCGGCTGCGCGGCCGTCCACCCGAGTAAGAGCGACGACACTGCTAAAGCGGCGAAGATTCCTAAGAGATTTATGGCGTTCGATTTCAGCATTTCTATGCCTCCGTTTTTTTCGTTGCTTGTTATAGGTAATACGGCGCGGCGGCGAAAAAGTTTCAATAAAAAGGCCGCCCTGGGGGCGGCCTCGGCACAGAAAGGAAGTGTTCACGCGCTATTCGGCCGGCAGCGCCTCTATTACGACGGCGTCGGCCGGATACGACGGTATAACGACCGCGGCGTCCGGACGGGCGGCGGCGCGTACCGCGCCGGGAGGGTTCGCCTTGACCTTCGCGGCCGAGCCGGCGCGCGCGAGCAAGAGAAAGGATACGGCCAGCACGGCGAAAGTCCCCAAAAGGTTTATTAAATTCGACTTCAACATATCGCGGCCTCCTCACTCTTTCGCGGTTTTCATTATGTAATACGGCGCCGCGGCGAAAAAGTTTCAAAAAAAAGGCCGGGCGCGCGGCCCGGCCATAATCCGAAAGAGCGTTTAAAAAACGTAGGTCTTCATAAGCGTGAAGATCCCCAGGAACGTCGTCAGGACGCCGATGGCGATGGTCAACGGTTTGGTCTTCACTTTCTTCACCGCCAGCGCCGACAGCGGCACCGAGCAGAGCGCGCCGAGCGCCAACGGCAGCGCGAGGCGCCACGGGAATATATCTTTCGCCACCAAAAAAGCGGCGACCCCCACGACGCACGTCAGGCCCTCCGCCAGCGACGTTATCGCGACCGCGTTTTTGCCCTCGATGCCCGACAGGAGCTGGCCGCCGCAGACCAGCGGGCCGTAGCCGCCGCCGCTCATCCCCTTGTTGAAGGAGGCGAGCGTCCCCAGCCCCAGGACCTTGGCCCACGAGAACCGCACGACGGCCCGCCGCGCTACGGTCACTAGTATGAGGACGCCTACGACCAAAACCAGGGCGCCGATCCACGTCTTGAGTACGATCTTCGGGATGTTTACGGCGATGATGACCGCGGCTACGGTACCGACGACGGAACACGCCCCCAGCACCAATGCGACTTTTAAGGCCTTGGCGCCGGGTTTGAAGTCGACGTTGCCGGCGCGGTGATGGGCGAGGGCCGCCGACAGGCCGGTGAACAGCTCGGAGAGCAAGACCGCCGGGATGATCTGGAGCGGCGAAAACCCGAAGAGTATCAAAAGCGGCGTGAGCGTGGTGCCGTACCCCATGCCCAACGTGGAGTCCACAAATTCGCAGCCGAACGCGACGAGGAATATGCCCAGCGCCATCCACGAGAGGAGCTCCAACGACCGGCCCCCTTCGGGCGCCCCGCCCGGCGCAACGGCCGCGTGCACGGCCACCACCGTTATAAACGCGGCGACGATTATCAACCATATTACCGTGGTTTTTTTCATAGTTTCTCCTTAGCTCGAGCCGCGGTTAACAAAGCCGTATCGGCAAACCCGTAGCGCCCTTTTCGCAGGTGTGTTGTTTGGTTGACGTTGTATAAAAATTGTATTATTATGCCTATATGAATACTAGACTAAGGGAGAAAAACTAATGAAGCTTACGACACGAAGCGAGTACGCGCTCCTGGCGCTCCTCTACCTCGCTCGGCACCACACCGAGGATTACGTGACGGTCGAGACCGTCGCCGGGGCGCAGAGTATCCCCCATAAATACCTCGAGCAGATCATGCTGGCGCTGAAGCGGGCCGGTTACGTGCGGAGCTCCAAGGGGCAGCACGGCGGCTACCGGCTGGCGAAACCCGCCGAACACATACCGCTGGCCGACATCGTCCGCCTTTTCGACGGCGCCCTCGCGCCTACCGACTCGGTGAGCGAACATTTTTACGAAACTACCCCCGTCGAAAAGGAGCGGAAACTCGTCGCAGTATTTAAGGACATCCGCGATTACGGCTCCGATAAGCTCGAGAATACGACCCTGGCCGACGTCCGGTGACGGGACGGCGCGTGCGATATTGGATGTTATCGGATATAATTAATTTATCCTATATGGTATATCATAATACTATTATAATAGCAAGCGTTTTTTTGCGCATAAAACTCGGCGATGGGGAAGGGTCGAGCGGAGAAGGGAAACCCGGCGCCTCGCGCCGGGCCTCATTCCGCGTTGGGCGGCCGGGCCGTT